>NZ_JARHZE010000078.1 GCF_029258315.1 Fusobacterium sp.
AAAATATTTTTATTTTGTTTTATTCAATAATTTATTATTTTCCAAATACCATCATAAAGAATCCTGCTGCAACTGCTGATCCTATAACTCCTGCAACGTTTGGTCCCATAGCATGCATTAATAGGAAGTTTGTAGGATTTGCCTTTGCTCCTTCAACTTGAGCCACACGAGCTGCCATTGGAACTGCTGAAACTCCAGCTGAACCGATTAATGGATTTATTTTTCCACCTGTTATTAAGCAAAGTACTTTACCTAATAAGATTCCTCCTACTGTTGCGAAACAGAAAGCTGTTAGACCCATTCCAACTATTGCTAAAGTTTGTGTACGTAAGAAGATTGTTCCATTTGCAGTAGCTCCTACTGCAAGACCTAATAACATAGTTACTAAGTTACATAAAGCATTTTGAGCTGTATCAGATAAACGAGCAACTACTCCTGACTCTTTTAATAAGTTACCATACATTAACATTCCAATTAATGGAGCTGTTGATGGAAGTAATAAAGCACAGAATAATGTTACAAATATTGGGAATACTACTTTCTCAACCTTTGAAACTTTTCTTAATTGTCCCATTTTTATTTTTCTTTCTTTTTCAGTAGTTAAAGCTCTCATAATAGGTGGTTGAATCATTGGAATCAATGCCATGTATGAATATGCTGCAACTGCTATTGGTGCAACTAAATCTGGTGCTAGGTTATTTGCTATATAAATAGCTGTTGGTCCGTCTGCTCCACCGATAATTCCGATGGCTGCTGCTTCTCCTACTGTAAATAATCCTGTTGCATTAGCTAGTACAAATGCCACATAAATACCAAATTGAGCTGCTGCTCCTAATAATAAACTTATTGGGTTAGCAATTAATGGACCAAAGTCTGTCATTGCTCCTACACAAGTAAATATTAAACAAGGGAATAAACTACTTTTTACTCCACTGTATATTATTCTTAGTACTCCTGATGAATACCAAGGTTCTGCTTCTTTCATTAAACCTGCTAAAGGTAAGTTTGCTAAGAACATTCCGAAAGCGATTGGTAATAATAATAATGGCTCATATTTTTTTACTATTGCCATATATACTAATACACAAGATATTAATATCATTACTGCTTCTTGCCATGTTGCTCCAACAAATCCTGACTCTAACATTATCCCTTTAAAAACTTCTATAAAATTCATTTACAACTCCTCCTTATTTCAATGTAATTAGAGTTGCATCTGTATCTACTGCGTCACCTTTTTTAACTAGGATAGAATCTACTACCCCGTCAGCCGCTGCTACAACTTCTGTTTCCATTTTCATAGCTTCCATTATTATAACTATTTGTCCAGCTTTTACTGCTTGTCCTGGAGCTACTTTTACGTCTAAGATAGTTCCTGGTAATGGAGCTACTACTGTTGATGCTCCTGCTGAAACTGGTGCTGCTTTAGGTGCTTCTTGAACAGGAGCTGGAGCTACTGGAGCTGCTGCCACTGGTGCTTTAGGTGCTACTGGAGCTGCAGGTGCTGCTACTATTGGTGCTGATGCTGTTACTGGTGCTGCTATTTCCTCATGAGTCATTGGTCTGTACTCTTCTACTCTCTCTAATTCTATTTCATATTTTTTTCCATTTACGTTAGCGATATACTTCATTCTTTTAAATCCATCCTTTCAATTTTTTTAATAATTTTCTCATCTTAATATTTTTTTGCTAAATTAAATAAAAACTCTCTTTAAATTTACTTAATTTCTTTTATAGATTTTACTCTATACTCTCCTCTTACAGAACGTAACTCTTCAGAAATTGCCGCTACTATAACAGCACAATGTTCTTCACTTAAGTCTTCTTCTGCAGGTTTTACAACTTTTGGTGTTTTCTTTTCTTCGGCTATTCCTAGGCAACTAAATATTTTAGAAAAAAGAACAATTGCAATAGCTAATACTGCTAAAGCTGTAAAAACAACAGATAATCCTAAAGCAGAAACTATTAAAGATTCAAATATTCCCATAGTACTACCAGTAAACATCCTTTTGCACCTCCTTACACTTTGCTATTCCGTATTGTGGAATGCGTTTCATTTTTTCAAAATAATTATAATACAATTTTTTCATTTAGTCAATAAGTTTTTTAGATATTTTTCATATTATACTCTTATTTTAAGTTTTATTTTAATATTATTTAAACTATTTTTTAACACAATTGATGTTTTAAATGTTTCTTTTCTGACTTATATATTTATGATATATATGTATAACATATTTTAAAAATATCCTATCCCCCTTGAGATCTCTTTTCCTGCATCTATTATTATTTTCTTCAATTTTTCAACTCTTTCTTCAGAAAATACTTTAGGCTTTGCTACAACTATCCCTACAGAGGCTATAACCTCACCTAAACTATTTCTTATAGGAGCTCCTATTCCTACTGTTCCCTTTGCATAATCTCCTGAAGATGTAGAAACTCCCTCTTCTCTTATTTTCTTTAATGTTTCTCTTAATTCTAATGGAGTAACTTTTAAAGAAGTTTTTTCCTTTTCAATAACTTTCCTTATATAATCATTTATAAATTCTTCAGACTGAAATGCTAAAAAAGCTTTTCTAATGGCACCAAAATGAAGATACAGCTCATCTCCAAACTCCTCAACTATTTTCAGAGTTCTTTTTCCATCTATTCTTTCTAATACTATTCCTTTATATTCGACAGGAATTATTAAAAATGTATCCTCTCCTGTTTCTTGAGATATTTTTTTTAAAATGTCATAAGCAACACTTTGAAGATGAATATGCTTTGATGCTGAAGTTCCTAAAGGTATTAAAGCTGGCCCCAACCTATATTCGTGTGACTTTTCATCTTTTACAACATACATTGTAGAACATAAAGTTTTTAATATCCTGTGAACTGTGCTTGGTGGAAGGGATAACTCCTCTGATAATTGTGCTATTGAACATGTATCCTCTGCCTTTTTTAATACTTCTAGTAATTCCATTGCTCTCAATAAACTTTGTATCATTTTTCTTACAATTAATATATGTTAAATATTAATTTCCCCCTTTATTTAAATTTTATTTTAATACCTTTTATATAATTATCCCCTATTTTTTTTTATAAGTCAAATTTTTATATAACATTTTTTTATATTTTTTGCTTACCATACAATATATAAAAGTTATAACTTCTATAAAATAAATGAATTTCAAAAATTTTCTCTTCTATGATACTATTAATACAATATATTTTTTATAATATCACTATTAAATAAATGAATTTTTATTTTGCTATTTTATGTGATAGTATTAACTTGATTAGAGAAATATTAGGATTTTTTCAATACTTTATTTACTGTTTTAGAACTTTATTATAAAACTGTGAACAACGATATTTTATTTCTTGATTTTTTCTACTAAAAATAGCAATTTTATATAAAAATATAAAATTGCAAACATTATTTATCTAGGGGGTATCACTTATGACTTTTACTTTTAATATGGCTGAAACACTTGCCATAGCAATCGTTATCTTGTTAGTTGGGGCTGCTGTTAAAAAAAGAGTTCCTGTTTTAGAAAGATTCTTTATCCCTGGACCTGTTATTGGGGGAGTAATCTTTTCAATTGTTTTATTAATTGGACATGTTACTGGTACTTTTTCTTTCGCTTTTGACGACGTATTGAAAAATTTCTTAATGATCGCTTTCTACACTACTGTTGGATACCTTGCAAGTTTTGAACTTCTTAAAAAAGGTGGAATTGGGGTTATCTTATTCTTAATTTCTGCTATTATTCTAGTTATCATTCAAAACTCTGTTGGGGTTTCTTTAGCTAAAATCTTCGGATTACATCCATACATCGGATTAGCTGCTGGTTCTGTTCCTTTAACTGGAGGACATGGAACATCTGGAGCTTTTGGACCATTGATGGAACAAGGTGGAGCAGTTGGAGCAATGTCTGTTGCAATGGCATCTGCTACATTTGGACTTGTTTCTGGATGTTTAATTGGAGGACCAATTGCTAAAAAGCTTATCGAAAAATATAAACTTACAGCAAAAAAAGACGTTGTTATGGACTCTGAAAAAATAGAAACTTTTGAAGGAGATCTTCAAGAAGAAAAAGAAACTATCAGTGAAGAATCTTTATTCCAAGCTGTTGTTGCTATAGGACTTGCTATGGGTTGTGGATCTTGGATTCCTGGATTTACAAAAAGCTTAGGTGTTACTATTCCTGTTTACTTAGGACCAATGTTAGTTTCTGCTATATTTAGAAATATAATGGATATGAGTAAGAAAAAACTTCCTTTAACAGAAATATCTATGTTAGGTAATATAGCTCTTTCTCTATTCTTATCTATGGCTTTAATGTCTATGAAATTATGGGAACTTGCTGCTCTTGCATTACCTTTAATCGTTATCTTATTAGTTCAAACATTCATAATGGGTATATTTGCTTACTTCGTTACATTCAATGTTATGGGAAGAGATTACGACGCTGCTGTTATTGCTTGTGGTCACTGTGGATTTGGTATGGGAGCTACTCCAAATGCAATGGCTAACATGGAAGCATTTACAAAAGCAAATGGACCATCTGTAAAAGCATTCTTTGTTATTCCTTTAGTTGGTTCTTTATTTATCGACTTCTTCAACGCAGTTATTATCACATTCTTTATGAATATGTTTAAATAATTGTAGTTTAATTATAAATTATAAAATAAAAAGCTGATTACTTTGATGTAGTCAGCTTTTTTTCTTACTTTTTTTATTTCTCTAATTCATATTCAATTATTTTATTTCTCAACCCTCTTTCACTTATTCCCAACATTTCTGCTGTTTTTCTTTTGTGTCCATCATTCTTATCTAAGCAAACTTTTATCAATATTTTCTCCGCTTCTCTTAAAGTTAATTTCGTTAAATCTTTTCCTTCTACTATAAAACTATTTTCCCTGTTTTCTTCTTTTATTACTTCTTGAAGCCTAGATGGTAAACATTCTAAACTTATTAAATCTTTTTGAGATAGTAGAACACCACACTCAATTATATTTGATAGTTCTCTGATATTTCCAGGATATTCATAATCCATCAAAATTTTCTCTACCTCTTTATCTATCCACTTAACTGTTTTCCTCATCTCTTTATTATAATAATTTAAAAAATATTTAATAAGTAAGGGAATATCTTCCTTTCTTTCTCTTAAAGGCGGAAGATTTATTTCTATAACATTTAATCTAAAATATAAATCTTTTCTAAATTTACCTTCGTCAACTAATTTTTTAAGATCTTTATTAGTAGCAGATATTATTCTTACATCTGTATTTACAATTTTATTTGATCCTAAAGGTACAATTGATTTTTCCTGTAAAACTCTCAATAACTTTGATTGTAAATTTAAGGACATATCTCCAATTTCATCTAAAAATATAGTTCCCTTATCAGCATATTGAAATTTTCCAACTTTATCATTGATAGCATTTGTAAAAGTTCCTTTTTTATATCCAAAAAATTCTTCTTCTAATAAACTATCAGGAATTGCTGCACAATTTATTTCTACAAACTTATGATTTTTTCTTTTTCCCGAAAAATGAATAGCCTTTGCCACTAATTCTTTTCCTGTTCCACTCTCTCCAGTTATTAAAACTCCTGTATCAACATCTTTTAATTTTTCTATCAAAGAGTAGACCTTTTGCATCTCTGTTGTTTTTCCTATCATTCCCTTATGCTGATAATTACTTTTTAACTCTTTACCAAAATATTCTATTTTTTCATTCATTTTTTGAAATTCAAGAGCTTGTTTAATTACCATATAAACCTCTTCTAAATTTATAGGTTTAGTCAGATAACTGTATATCCCTTTCTTAATATCCTCCACTGACAAAATTAAATCAGAATTGGTCATCATCATAATCAATATATCTTTATTTATTTTTTTTATCTCTTCTAAAATATCCATCCTAGTTTCATTAATTATTTTAGAATCTAATAAAATTAAATTTATACTCTCTTTTCTTATAATATCAAGTCCCATTTCTAAATCTGTTGTTGCTTGAACATCATAAAATTTTTCTAAAGCAAAAGTTAATAATGAACAAATTGATATTTCATTATCTATTACAATAATCCTATCCAATCAAATCACCTCAAAAATATCCTCATCTTTCTTACTGACTAAAATTCGTCAAGCTATTTTATTATACCATCTTTTTTTATTTCCTTTAAATTTTATTTTTTATTATTTTTAATACTAATCATAAGTTTTCTCCTCTTTGACTTTTAAAATAATATATGATATGCTATAAAAAACTAAAATTTAATAT
>NZ_JARHZE010000092.1 GCF_029258315.1 Fusobacterium sp.
CTTCTAAAATTGAGGAACTTATAAGACAACTTGAAAAAGAATACAGTATCGTTATTGTAACCCATAATATGCAACAGGCTGCAAGAATTTCTGAATATACTGGATTTTTCTATCAAGGAGTATTAGAAGAGTTTGATAAAACAGAAATTATCTTTACTGCTCCAAATAATAAAAAAACCGAGGACTATATCACAGGTAAGTTTGGATAGAAAGATTTTAAAACGGGAGGAAAAATGAGAAATTTACAAGAGAGTTTAAATGGTTTAAATGAGCATTATTTAGAAATGTTAAAACATGTAAATAGAATGCTTGAAATCAATATGGAGGCTGTAAAAGACGGTAAGGTAAGCCCTAAATTTTATGGAGAGTGTTTTATTGTAGAGGATATAGTAAATGCCTTTGAGGTGAAAATAAAAGAGGACTCTATAAACTGTATAGCAAGATTTCAACCAGCAGCAAAAAATTTAAGACAACTTATTATGTTTATTGACGGGGTTAGACTTCTTGAGAGAATGGCCGATATATTAAAGGCTAATCTAAAGATAGTTAAACATATAGAAAGCCTTAATCCTGAGGTTAGTAGTAAATTAAATCATATATTTTCAGATTATCTTGCTAAAATAAAATATATCTTTGATTCATATATCATTGTATTTTCAACTTCAAATGAGGAACTACTTTACACTCTGATCTCTTCTGATGAGGAGATTAACCAAGAGGCAAGATCAATAATAGATAAGGTAGCCGAAGAGATAAAAAAATCTCCTAATGAGGTTGATGAATTACTTGAAATTATTGCCCTTGTAAAAAAATATGAAAGATTTTCTGATCATATAATCCATTTAATTGTGGACTTGGTTTATATATTAAAAGGGGAAAACCTAAGAAAAAAAGAGTTGCTTGATGAGAAAAAAGAAAATTAATTAAAAAAGTGGGGAAGATTTTTCCCTACTTTTTTTATCCTCTATTTTAAATGAGTTATACTTATAGGGAAGATTCTTCCCCATAAGATTTTTATTTTAAAATCCTAAAAAATTACTTATATTTTTAGATTTATGTCCTAATTTTACTTCATAAACGAAAAAGAGCCTAAAAAAAGGCTCTCTTTCTTGGTAACTTTATGAAAAAACTTTTACTTCAATTTTATTATAAACTTATTCTCTAGTATCAAGTCAACTATTTTTTTACTGGAACTTTAAAAATTTTTATCTTATAAAAGCTCTTATCCAATTCCCCTTGAGGTTTTGCAATCTCTATGGAAAGGTCTCCATCTATCTTATATCCCTCTTCCTCTATCCTTTTATAAAAGGTGTTAATGGCATCTAAATCTTTAAATTTATCTACGGAATAAAGTATAGCATAATCTCTTTCCTCAATATTTTTTATTCTAAATATCATCTCTTCCTTTTGTTTTAAAATTATATTTTCAAAGAAGATATAGTCTGGATCAACCTCTGCTATCTCAACCAAGACTTTTATATATCTAGTACAATTTTTTAAAGCCTCACTTTTTTCCTTCATTGTTTCAATTTTTCTATCAAACTCTCGAACTTTTTTTTCTAGTATCTTAGTTATGTCCTTATAATTATTTAGGTCAAACTTCTTTTTAAGCTCTTTTATCTCCTCTATTGAAAGTCCCACTGTTCTAAAATTCTTAATTATCATAAAATTTTTCACTTGATTCTTTGAATAATATCTATAATTATTCTCATCTCTTTTAAACGGTGTAATCCCCTTTTTATTATAATAACGAAGTGTTGTTATATTCACTCCTAAAAGTTCTGCCATCTGTGCTACGGTTAATTTTTCATTTTTATCTTCTGACATTTTTATTCTGTGAAATTCTTTCACTACCTCCTTATTAAAATATTAAAGGACTCCCCAGTTTTCAAAAAACTGTAAGAGTCCTCGGAAAATCTTTAATATTAAAATTAGCATTTTTAATATATACCTATATTATAAACTTATTACCTAGTATCAAGTCAATGTTTTTTTTGCCACTCCCCACCTAAACCCCTTGTCAAATCTCATTTCCCTCTTAATTTTCTTTTGTATTTTACAAACTTTACAAATAAAAAAGGGGAATTAACTTCCCCTAAAAAATTTTTAATTATTTTTTTCAAAATAGTTTTTTATTCTCTCTAGTGCCTCAACAACTACTTCTCTTGGACAAGCAAAGTTCATTCTTATAAATCCTTTTCCCTCTTCTCCAAACCAATGTCCATAGTCAACAGCTATTTTTAATTTTTCTTCAAATAAATCTTCCATATTTTTTCCATAGATACCATATTGATTAAAGTCAAGCCAACCTAAGTATGTTCCCTCTGGAACTCTAAATTTTAATTTTGGAATATTTTTTGTAATATAGTCTTTCGCGAAAAGTATATTTTGATAGATATAATCCATCATTTCAAAATACCACTCATCACTTTCTAAGTAAGCACCTTTTACAGCCTCAATAGCAAAAGCATTTGGAGCTAAAATATTATATAACGCCATTGTATTTTTATATTTTTCTCTTAATATTTTATCAAATATAATTATATTTGACACTTGCATTCCTGCAAGGTTAAATGTTTTACTTACTGCATTACAAATAATTCCATTATTACGATATTTTTCATCAAGGTTTCCATAAGATACAAATTTATTATCTCCAAAAATTAAATCAGAGTGTATCTCATCACATACCATTAAAACATTGTTTCTTAAGCATATATCTGCGATATTTTCAAGTTCTTCTTTAGTCCAAACTCTTCCAACAGGGTTGTGAGGAGAACAGAAGATTACCATTTTTACATCTTTTTCTTTTACAAGTTTTTCAACCTCTTCAAAATCCATTGAATAATAGTTTTCCTCATCTTTTAATAATGAATACTCAACAACTTTTCTCTTATTGTTTATTATACTTCTTTTAAATGGCCCATAAACTGGAGAAAATATCATTACGCTGTCATCTTGGTTTGTATAAGTTTGTAAAATATAATTTACTGCTGGAACTATTCCTGGAGTATAAATTATTGCATCTTTTGGTACTTCCCAACCATTTCTAAATTTATTCCATCTTATGATAGCATTATAATATTCATCATCTATTGCACCATAACCATAAACTCCAAAATCTATAAGTTTTTTTAATCTATTTTGAATACCGTCTGAAGCTCTAAAGTCCATATCAGCTATCCACATAGATAAAAGATCTTCTTGGTTATTAAATAGTGATTTATAATATGTGCTATTCCATTTTTTAGAATTTGTTTTACTACGCTTTATTATCTCATCAAAATTATATTTCATAATTTCCCTCCAATTCTTTTAAATTAATTTATTATATCATATTTAGTTTATATAAAAAAATATTTTTTTCATAATTTTATTTATACATTCTTTTCTATATCTGCTTTTACAATATATTTTTAGAACATTTTATTTTTATTTTTGTGTTTTTTTAGGATTTTTTTATAATTCATACTAGTCAAGAACATTTTTTTGTGCTATAATTGTTACATAAGGGATAATTTTCAAAACCCCATACTCCCTATAAGTAATGTTTTTAATGTCTCGCCCACATTAAGCATTACTTTTTTTTACTTAAAAATAAAAGGGAAGAGCCTGTTGATGTTATCTCCAAGCTCTCCCTTTTCTTGAGGTTTATACTATGATACTACTTCTCTTCTTTGGCTTTTTTACTTTCTGCTATAACTTTTTCTGCCACATCACTTGGAACATAATCATATTTTAAGAATTCAAATTCAAATCTTCCTCTTGATTGAGTCATAGCTTTTAGATCTATTGCATATTCTAGTATCTCTTTTTCTGGAACTTCAACAGATATTTTTTGTTCTCCGAATGTCAATGGATCAATTCCTAAGATTTTACCTCTTCTCTTATTCATATCTCCCATAACATCTCCAGTATATTCTTCTGGAACTATTATATCCATTTTTACTATTGGTTCTAATAATACTGGTGTAGCACCACTTTCCATAGCTTTTCTAAATGCCAATATTGCAGCTTGTTTAAACGATATTTCATTTGAGTCAACTGGGTGATAAGAACCATCAAATAATGTAGCTTTAAAGTTTATAACTGGGTATCCAGCTAAAGGTCCTTTAAGTGCTGCCTCGTGAAGTCCTTTTTCAACTGCTGGTAGATATTGTCTAGGAACAACCCCACCTTTTATATTATCAACAAATTCATATTCAGCATCATATAGTGGTTCAAACTTAATAAATACATCTCCATATTGTCCTGCTCCACCTGATTGTTTTTTATGTTTTCCTTGTACTGAAACCTCTTTTCTAATTGTTTCTCTATATGCTATTTTTGGTTTTGTTAAACTTGCATGAACTTGGAATTTATTAACCAATTTACTTAAAACTATCTCTAAGTGAGTTTTTCCTTGTCCTCCAAGTAATAGCTCTTTTGTTTCAGAATTTCTTATTACTTTTAAAGTAGGATCCTCTTCAGTTAGTTTTTGTAAACAGATACTTATTTTTTCGTCGTCAGCTTTTTTATCTGGAACTACATTCATAAATATACAAGGTTTAGGGAAGTCTATTCCCTCATAAACTATTGGGCTATTTTTATCACATAAAGTATCCCCTGTTCTTGTATATTGAAGTTTTGTAGTAGCAGCTATATCTCCAGCCACAACTCTATCTGTATCTCTTTGTTTTATTCCTCTTACAAAGTATAGGTTACTTAATTTTTCTTTTTTATTTTGACTTGCATTTAAAACCTCTACATCTTTTGTAGCTATTCCCGAATTAACTTTAAATAAAGATATTTTTCCTATGAATGGGTCTACTATTGTTTTAAATACAAAAGCTGAAAATGGTTCGTCCATACTTACTTTTCTTATTTTTGGCTCATCTGTTTCTGGATTTATTCCCTCTACCTCTCCACCTTTTGCCTCCAACGGAGTTGGCATATAGTCATATATCATCTCAAATAGAGTGTGGAATCCTATTCCACCTATTGCAGATCCTACAATAACTGGAACTATATCTCCATTTACAACACCTTTACGAAGTCCTGCTTGAATCTCGTCATGAGTAAACTCTTCTCCATTAAAGAATTTTTCCATAGCCTCTTCACTTGTTTCTGCAACAGCCTCAACTAAAAGATTTTTTACACTTTCAAAGTCCTCGTGCTCCACAAGTGGTCTATCTTCACAAACCTCCCCTGTAAATATTCTTGATTTATTTTCAACTACATTTATAAATCCTTTAAATTCTTCTCCCTCTCCTAATGGGATACAGAACGGTGCAATCTTTTTACCAAATTTATCTTTTAATTCTGTTAATATTTTTTTATAATTTATAGCTCCCTTATCCATTTTATTAATAAAAATTATTCTAGGGATACTTCTCTCTTCTAATAATCTCCAAGCTTTTTCAGTTCCAATTTCAACTCCAGCACTAGCATCAACAACTATAACTGCTCCACCTGTTACTCCTAAAGCTGATAATACTTCACCTTTAAAATCTGCATATCCTGGAGTATCTAAGATATTATATATTTTATCTTGATAGTCAAGAGATATAACTGAGGTATTGATAGAAAATTGTCTTGTTATTTCTTCCTCATCATAGTCTGATAATGTATTTCCTTTTTCAATTGATCCTGGTTTAGCTACTACCTTTGCTCTCCATAGCATTGCCTCAACAAGTGTTGTCTTACCTGATCCTCTGTGTCCTAAAAAGCTTACGTTTCTGATTTGATCTGTTGTATAATTTTTCATAGATATAAACCTCCTGTAAAAACTATTTTAGTAATTAACCTCATACTATATATATAGCCCACAAAATGTAAAAAATCAAGTAGTTTTTTATTTTTTTTAAACAAAAAAACTCTACCTTTTATATAGTAGAGTTTTCTTATTATAAAATATTATTTTTTTACTGTCTATGTCCTTTACCATTCTTGTCAACAGTCATTTGAGTAGCTGTTCCATCTTTTAATATATAGGCCTGTCCAAACCCTTTTACATATCTTCCATCTATCACATTTAATTTTACTAAATGGAAATCTTTCATCTGTCTTACTATTTTAAAAGTTTCCCCGACGCTCTCTTGGAATTTATCCATTATCTCTTCAAATTTTTCATCTCTAGGTAAAAACTCAGCTGTAACATTAAATCTTGCTCTCTTACGAGCTATTGCTGACATAGCCTCTTTTTCCTCTTCTAAGAACATAATTTCAAATTTTTGCTCATTCTCTGTTAGGTTAGTGTAGTGATCTCCAATCTCACTGATATAGATATAATGCTCTCCATCTATTTTTAAATGTGGGGCATAAGTAACATCTACCTCTCCATTTTTTGATACTGTACCTAAGATTACAGATTTAAAGCTATTTATAAATTGTTCTGTTTCATTGATTATCTCTTTAGGATCAAATTTTATTTCTCTCATCATATTTTTCACTTCTCCATTTATTTTGTATTACGAAATTTAAGTTAGTTGAATTATATTATACTTTATAAAAAAAGTCAACTATTATTTTATAATGATTACATTTTTATTATAATTCAACAATAAATAGAGATTACTTTTAAAATTTTTTTTATTTAAAAAATTAAATAATATTCTAAGAAATATTTTATTAAATTTTTTTCTAATTTTAATTTAGTTTATTTTTTAAAAATAAATTTATAATTTTCTTATACATAAAAAAAAGAATATCCTCAACGATATTCTTTTAATTTTATATTATGATTAACTAAGTTTTAGTCTAAATTACTAATTAGTTTAATTTTTCTAAGAATTTTTTACCAGGTTTAAATTTGATTCCTCTTCTTGATTCAATTTGAACCTCTTCTCCAGTTTTAGGGTTTCTTCCTAATCTAGGTGCTCTTTGAACAACCTCTAATTTTCCCCAACCTATAAAGTTAACATCTTCTCCAGATAATAATGTTTCTTGGATTAAGTCTAATATAGAATCTATTTTTTTCTCAGCATCTAATTTAGTATCAAATACTTCCTTTAGATATAATATATTAGCCAACTCTTTTTTTGTCATTATAACCTCCCAAAATATATATAAATTTTTAATAAATTATTATAAACGCAAACATAACTTTTTTTGCATAGCTTATAAGTTATATCATATTTTCCAGAGAATGACAAGTATTTTTTTTAATTTTTTACTAGAGATTTTCTAATAATTCCAATGATATTTCGAAAAACTATACCATCATAGCACATTTTATTTTGTTTTTAAAATAGTTGTTTCTTATTATTTCTCCAAAAGGTTCTTAATATCTCTTGATAAAAAGAATTATAATTTTTTATTTCTTTTATATTTTTCTCAAATGTGATATAATCTTATGAAAAATAAAATTTTAAAAGAGGTAATTTTCTTATGAATAGAGAGTATTATTTTGATCATAGTGCCACATCAAATCCAAAACCAAAACAAGTTATAGATAGTGTCGTTGAAGCTCTTACAAATTTTAATGGCAATCCAAGTAGAAGTTCTTGTAGAAAAAGTATCGAGATTGAAAGAAGAATTTTTGGTATCCGTGAAAAGATAGCAAACTTTTTTAATATTAAAAATCCTTTACAAATAGCTTTTACAAAAAATTCTACTGAATCCCTTAACTTCGCTATAAAGGGGAGCAACTTAGAAAACTGTAATATTATAACCTCTGTTATAGAGCATAATTCTGTACTTCGTCCTTTAAATTCTTTAAGAGATAATAAAAATGTTTCTCTTTCATATATACACCCACATAAAGAAACTTCTGAGGTTATCAAAGAGATTTTGTCACTTATAACTCCTAACACAAAAGCTATCGTATTAAATCATATATCAAATGTTACTGGATATATCTTTGATATTGAGGCTATTGGAGAGATCTGTAAAAAATATAATCTTTTATTTATAGTTGATTCATCACAAAGTGCTGGTTTTTTACCTATTGATGTAGAAAAATCAAATATTGATATTCTTTGTTTCACTGGGCATAAATCCCTTATGGGTATCCAAGGAATAGGAGGGATTTTTGTCAGAGAGGGGGTAGAACTTTCACCTGTACTTGAAGGGGGAACTGGAAGTTTCTCAAAATTTGAAAGACAACCGTTAAAGATGCCTGAACTTTTAGAGGCTGGAACAAATAATATTCCTGGAATTTTTAGTTTAGGGGCTGGTATAGATTATATAAAAGAGATCGGTTTAGATAAAATCAGAGATCACGAATATAAATTAACTAAATTTTTTATAGATGAAATTTCAAAAATTCCAGAAATTACTATATATGATAATTTTAATATTTTTAGAGGTCCTGTGGTAGCTATTAATATAAAAAACATCTCCTCATCAGAATTAAGTGATATCTTATCTGAAGAGTTTAATATTTATACTAGAAGTGGATTCCATTGTGCTCCACTGGTTCATAAATATTTAGGAACTTATGAGAGTGGTTGTGTGAGATTTTCTTTTGGATATAGTAATACTATGGAAGAAGTTCTCTACTGTATCAATGCTTTAAAGGAAATTATAAGTTTTTTTAACAATTAATTTATTGATTTTAAAAAACTTTTTTCATTTTTTTAAAAAAATATTTTTTTTTATTGACAACTTATGTATTTTTTGATATTATATAGCTTGTCCGGGGATATAGCTCAGTTTGGGAGAGCGACGCACTTGCACTGCGTAGGTCAGCGGTTCGATCCCGCTTATCTCCACCATCGCCTAGGTAGCTCAGTTGGCTAGAGCATACGGTTCATACCCGTACGGTCGATAGTTCGAATCTATTCCTAGGCACCATTTTTTAAAACTTTATAAACCTTATGGGGATATAGCTCAGTTTGGGAGAGCGACGCACTTGCACTGCGTAGGTCAGCGGTTCGATCCCGCTTATCTCCACCATTTGCCTAGGTAGCTCAGTTGGCTAGAGCATACGGTTCATACCCGTACGGTCGATAGTTCGAATCTATTCCTAGGCACCATTTTTGTAGATAGCACTTGATTTATCAAGTGTTTTTTTCATTTAATTTGACTTTTTATTTTTTAAGAGTTATAATTTATTCGAAAGAATATTTAATTCTTCAAAAAATAAAATCACTGAAAATATTATAAGGAGGAAATATCATGGATTTAAAAGGAACTAAAACTGAAAAAAATCTACTAACAGCTTTTGCTGGAGAGTCACAAGCTAGAAACAAATATACTTACTATGCATCTAAAGCTAAAAAAGAAGGGTATGTTCAAATTGGAGAGTTATTCGAAGCTACTGCTAATAACGAAAAAGAACATGCTAAACTTTGGTTCAAATTTTTACATAATGGTGGTGTTCCTTCTACTGTTGAAAACTTAAAAGATGCTGCTGCTGGTGAAAACTATGAGTGGACAGATATGTATGCAACTTTTGCAAAAGAAGCTAGAGAAGAGGGATTCGAAGAAATAGCTAGACTTATGGAAGGGGTTGCAAAAATAGAAAAAGAACACGAAGAAAGATATAGAAAACTTTTAGCTAATATTGAAAATAAAGAAGTTTTCAAAAAATTAGACATTCAAGTTTGGGAATGTGGAAACTGTGGACACCTACACGTAGGTACTGAGGCTCCTCTAGTTTGTCCTGTATGTGCTCATCCACAAGGATACTTCAGAGTTAGAGCTACAAACTATTAATATTTTATATTTAAATATTTATAATTTTGTAAGGATTAGACAAAAATGTTTAATCCTTTTTTTATTTATAAGGAAATTATAAATTGATTCTTTTATGAAGAATTAAAAATTTTTTAAGTCGAAGACAAAAAAGAAAAAGCAAATTAAACTAACCACAAAATTTTTTAAATAAAAAAATTGATATACGATAACTTTAGTGGCGATATTCTTTTATATATATGGAGCCAATACAGATACTATATGCTATTTTTTTACTTTCATTTTAATATGACACTTGAAATAATAAAAAATATTTTACCTATTGAATCTTTAAATTTCTTTCAAACTCTCTCAAAACTTGTCACCAATTTTTAATTTTTTCTTAATTTTATATAATATTTT
>NZ_JARHZE010000022.1 GCF_029258315.1 Fusobacterium sp.
TTTGAATCTTAGGTTTGAGGTTCCTAACTTCTTCACTACCTCACATTTTTATTAGGTTCGAGTTCCTATATCTTTTCTACCCCGCATTTTTGAAATTAGGTTTGGGTTCCTATAACTCTATCTACCCTTCATTTTTGAAATTAGGTTCAGGTTCCTATAACTCTATCTACCCCGCATTTTTGAAATTAGGTTTGGGTTCCTATAACTTTTATAAGATTATAGTATATTTTCTTTTAATTGTCAATATCCATAATCTTTTATCTCTTTGATAAAAATTATATCCTCTGCTTTATTCAAGAAAAATAAAAGTTTTAAAAAATTATAATTTTAAAAATTTTTTTATTTTTTTGATTAACTATCCTTTGTTAATTTTTCAAGTTCTTTTCTTGATACTTCTCTGACTTTTCTTTTTACCTCTTCAAAATCAATGGGAGTATAATCAATTCTTTCAGCACTTACACACATACTACGACTGCTTATATCTCTATAACTTGGATTATTATGAACGTGTCCAAATATATTTACCCATACAGTTCTATCATTTACAAACATAGGTTCATGGCTCACTATCCAAAAATTATCCTTAACTATTGGGTATCTGTATATATTTATATTTTTAGAAAAATCTTTCATAATCTCCATTAACTCTTCTGTATCGTGATTACCTACTACAAGCTCAAGGGTTTTAAAATTAAGAGATGACAATATTTTCTCAACATACTTTTTTTTATTTTCTCTTGGAAGAGCTAAAAAATCTCCAGCCACAATAATATCATCATCTTTTGTAACTACACTATTCCATCTATCGATTATAAATCTATCCATTTGATGAATATTTTCAAAAGGTCTACCTATGGCTGTTATTATTGAGGGATCTCCAAAATGTGTATCAGCTATTATATAGGTTTTACTCATCTTTTCTCCTTTTTAATCTATTTTTATAGCTATTTTCTTTAATTATTTTATAACTTAGATTTTCCATATTATCTAATATTTTAAATTTTATTCATTCTTCCAAACATTCTGCCAAAGAAGTAAGTATTTTAATATTTATTTTATTAAAATATCTCTACAAACTCATCTTTTCTTATAAATCCTCTTCTTTCTAAGCAGTCGTTTATAAATATAGTTATAACAGTTTTTTGTGGATAGATTTGGTAAATTCTCTTAGCCAATAATTTTATTTTTTTAATAGCCTCATCTTTAGAAAGGTTATAATAGATATTTTCCTGCTCCTGCACAAATATATTTACCATAAATCCATATTGATTAAAGAAAGGAAGATTTAATTCTTCGGCAATATTATTTAAAGCCACAGGACTAAATTTAAAATTATTTTTTCCCATAGCCTCATATATTTTATTGGCGTCTATCCCCTCAACCTCACTTATTTTATATGCTCTCTCCATATAGTCTTTCATCTCGTAAGCAGTTAATTTATCTGGCATAACTTCAGCATTAGGGTAAAGGATCTCCATAAGTTCATCAAGATCCACTCTCTTTCCAGCTCCATTTATATCCTTTATTTTTTTATATACCTCTTCTGTTAAAGTTCTTGCCTCATATTCAAAGTTCATCTCTTTTAAAATATCAGCTCTTGAAAAGTTTAAATCAATAGAGTCAAACTCTAACTGCCCTTTTTTGAAATTTCTTAACATTCCAGCTCTATTATACTCTAAAACACTATTTTTAATATCTCCACCGTCTACGAAACTAAGTCCACAGCTACATTTATGGAAATCTCCTTGTCCTCTTGAAAATATAAAGTTTTTACACTTAGGACAAATCACACCTTTTATTATCATCTTTCCTCCCGAATATCTACTTAAATTTATCAATAAAAGCCTTTGACTTTTTTATATATTTTTTTATTCTCCAAAAATATCTTATTAATTAAATCTTCTATATTATTTTATTCTTTAAATAATATATTTTTTAATTTTATTATTTAATAAAATTATTCTATAATATTTTTTTACTCAATTTATTATTAATAGTTTCTTTAATTGATTTTTATATTTTTAATTTTTTATTACTTATAATTATATCTCTATTACCTTAATAGAATCTAATTATAAATTTTTAAAGTTTCTAATCTCTATTTAATAAAGTTAATTTTAATAAAAGCACAATATTTATTATACTATAATTTTAAAATAAATCAATTTTTAAAATTTAAAATACTCCTCTATATACTTAGCAACCCCCTCTTCTGTATTAGGAATAGCCCTATTTTTTATCTCATTCTTAACTATCTCCTGACTATTTTCCATAGCCACAGGGTGTCCCACAGTTCTTAGCATATCCAAGTCGTTCTCCCCGTCACCAAATGCCATAACCTCACAAGTTTCTATCCCTAAAATCTCACCGATTTTTTTAATTCCATTCCCCTTGCTACAATTTTTAGGCACAAGATCAACACAAATTGGATCTGAAATTGTTACCTCTATCTTATCCCCATACCCTTTTCTCATAATCTCTGACATTTTAGAAACGACTTCCTCTCTGTCTGTTATTATAACCTTGCTTAAAGGGGGAATATCCTCAACTCTCTCAAGGGGTACTCTTTTAAAACTCTTTCTTCTTCCTGTAAAATCTCTAGGATCAGTTTTATCAAAATAAAAATTTTCTCTATCAAAGGCGTTATAATAAACTCCCTCATCTCTTATAGCTTTCAATATCTCAATAGCTATATCTTTAGAAATCATTTTTTCAAATATACAATTTCCATTTTTATCATAGATACTTGCACCATTGTTGCAAATAACATAGATATTTCTTTGTAATTTTTCTATTAAAAAGTCTACCCCCTGTCTACCTCTCCCAGTAGCCACAGCAAACTCCACTCCACTATCTATTAATTTTCTTATTGTTTCTATTGTATAATCTCCTACACTGTCATATTTCATAAG
>NZ_JARHZE010000032.1 GCF_029258315.1 Fusobacterium sp.
TGTTTCTAACTCTGTTGTGGCAATACTTATTCTAAATTTAAAATCTCTTTTTTGATAATTTCCATCTTCTGGGTAAATATATAGCTCTTTAGTAACTCCACCACTCCAATTACTTATCTTTCTATCACATTCTCTTAAAATTTTAAACATCTTTCTCACCTTGTTAACAATATTGAAACGCGTTTCATTTTTATAAATTGATTTTATAACTTTATTTTTATTTTGTCAAGCTTTTTTATTTTATTTTACATACTTTTTATTTTTAATAAAATCATTTTAGTTGTTTTTAATACATTTTAAAATTAATTTGCTTAATAAAAGCAAATATATTATAATGATAGAAAAAGATAAAAGAGGATATTTTATGGAAAAAGAAGATCAATATATAAATTCTATTTGTAGAGCTATTGAAATTATTGAGTTATTTTCTAAGTTACAAACAAAGCAACTAGGTGTATCTGAAATAAGTAAGAAACTTAATATACATAAAGCTACTACTTTTAGGATTCTAAAAACATTAGAACATGTAGGATGGATAATGCAACTAGAAAATAGTAAATATCAACTTACAACTGGTATTCTAAAAGCTACATTAGGAATAAGAAATACATTTGATATGAAAGAATTAATTTCTTCTGAAATGGAAAAATTAAGTAAAAAATATAATGAAAATATTATTTTAACAACTATTGTAGATAATATTGGAGTCTGGATAAATATGATAAAAAGTACTCATATTCTTTCTGAAGATGTTGAATCTGGATATTCTGTTCCTCTCCATATTGGAGCTACCGGAAAAGTCCTTTTAGCTTTTAAAGATGATGCATTTCAAAAAAATTTTTTTAAAAAACATTATTTAGAAATCGAAGAAACACTTGGAGAAAAAAAATTATTATTTGATATTAATAATATTAAAAAAAATGGATTTGCTATATCTAATTCAGAAGTAACTGATGGAATTACTGCTATTGCTGTTCCTATAATAGGATCTAATAATGAACTTTTATATGGATTAACTATTTCTGGACCGAGCAATCGTTTTTCTTGTAAAATTTTAGAAGAAATGAAAGACGATTTATTAGAAATTTCAGCTCATTTAAAAACTGAATTAAAAATTTTTAAAAATATATAGAAAAAAGAGTTGTAGCAAAAACTACAACTCTTTCTTTTATTTTTCTAATTTACTTCTTAAAAATTTTACTTTTTCTTCTATATTTGGAGCTCCTACTATATCACTTACTAAGCATATTCTCTTAGCTCCTCTTTCTATTATTCTATCTATATTATGTTCTTTTATTCCACCAATAGCAACAAAAGGGATATTTAAATTTTCTACCACATAGTCTAAATACTCTAAACCAACTGGTGCAGTATCTTTTGTTGTAGTTGGGAATATTGGACCAACTCCAATATAATCTACATCTGGATTTTCAAATGCTTTTTTTCCTTGTTCTGGTGAATGAGTAGAAAGACCTATTATTTTATTATCACCTATAAGTTTTCTCACTTCACTTGGAGGTAAGTCATCTTGTCCTACATGAACACCATCTGCATCAACTAAAAGAGCTAGATCTATATTATCATTTACTATAAATACTACATTATTTTTTCTACAAATCTCTCTTATTACTCTAGCCTCTTCTAATTTTTTACCCATAGATTTATTTTTTTCTCTATATTGAATTATCTTTATTCCACCCTTAATCATAGCTTCAACACATTCAATATTAGTTTTTCCATTGGCAAAATTTTCTCCAGTAATACCATATATTCCTAGAGGAATTTCTATTTTATTTCTCACAATAACCTCCAATTTCTAAAACTTTTCCAGCCATTAATGCAGCAACTGCTCCAACTTTATGAGAATAAGTTTTATAAATATCTGTGTCTGTTTTAAAATCTCCTACAACTATGAGATTTTTCCCTATTTTTTTTATTTCAATATCTTCTGTAATATATCCACCTATTCCAGAAGCTGAAACAATTTTCTTTCCAAGAGGTAAAAGTTCTTCAACCAAAAGTCTTTTATATTCCTTTTTGTCAAAGGCTTCCACCACTATATCACAATCTTTAAAAAATTCTACTAAATTTTCTTTTTCAAATTTTATAACTTGGTTTTCAATATTTAAATTTGGATTTATCATCAAAAGATTCTCTTTTAATGTTTCACTTTTATAAAGTCCAATTTGATTTTTAAAATAAAATTGTCTATTTAAATTTGACTCCTCTATTTTATCAAAATCTCCAAATTTTAAACTATCCACTCCTGCTCTTACGAGATGATAGGCAACATTTGAACCTATCCCCCCACAACCAGCAATTCCTATTCTCATACTATTTGCTCCCAATCTTTAAATACAGGTTGATATCCATTATCTCTTATAGCTTTTATTGTTTCATCAGCACTTCTTGAGTCACTTATTTCAAATTGACAAGTTGATGGATCATTTTCTGTATATCCTCCAACATCTGTCTTAGATCCTACTGACATTTTTGTAACACCCATATGCATTAAGTGATCTCTAAAACTTGCTATCTCTCTTGTAGAAATATTTATATCAGCTTTTACTTGGAAAATTCTAAAGGCTGTCATAAATTGTACAAAAGTTACATCATCAAGAGGATGATCTGGCTGGAATCCTCCCTCTGCTGGATTTATTCTTGGAAGAGATATTGCAAAAGAAGAATTTAAATATTTATCTGTTAAATATTTTAAATGAAGTCCTGCCATAAAAGCCTCTTTTCTTATATCACTTAAACCAAAAAGTGGACCAATTCCTATTGTTCTTATCCCTGCTTTAGCTCCTCTCTCTGGAGTATCTAAACGGAAATGATAATCCTTTTTCTTTCCAGATAAATGAACTTTATCATAAATTTCTTCGTTATAAGTTTCTTGATAAACAGTAAGTCCGTCTACACCAATATCAGCTAATTCTTTATATTCCCACTCTTCCATAGGCATAACTTCTATTGAAACAGAACTGAAATATTTTTTTAAAACTTTTACAGCTCCTTTTAAATAATCAAGAGTTACAAGTCCATGTGCCTCTCCAGTAAGCATTAATATATGTTCTACTCCAACCTTAGCAATCTCTTTTGCCTCTTCTTCTATCTGCTCAAGAGTTTGGTGCTTTCTAATTATGTGATTTTTTTTAGAAAATCCACAGTAAGTGCAGTTATTTGTACAAAAGTTTGAAATATATATTGGCATATATAAAGAAATAATATTTCCAAAGTTTTGTTCTTTTATTTCAGCTGCTCTCTGCGCCATTCTTTCTAAATGGTTTTTAGCTTTTGGAGAAAGTAAATTTAATAAATCATACTCAGTTAACTTTTCTTTGTAAATACTATCTAAAATATCTTCGTCAGTTACTCTGGCAAAATAATTTTCATAATCAAAATCTTTCCATTCCTCAACAACTGAATAAAATCCCATTATTTGTCACCTCTGAATAAGAAATCTGTTAATGGTGATGATGCATTAGCATATTTTGAAGTTTTAGCAAGTTTTGCAAGATAAGCCATTCTTCCAGCTTTTACTGCCATAGCAAAAGCCTCTCCCATTTTTACAGGATCTTCTGCTGTTGAAATTGCTGTATTTACTAATACTGCATCTACTCCCATTTCCATTGCTTCTGCTGCTTGAGATGGTGCTCCTATTCCTGCATCTACTATTACTGGAACTCTTTTATTTTCATTTATCATCTCTATAAGTGGTTTTGTTAATAATCCTTTATTTGATCCAATTGGAGCTCCTAAAGGCATTACTGCTGCTGCTCCAGCTTCTTCTAATCTTTTTGCAGCAATTAAATCTGGAGTCATATAAGGTAATACTATAAATCCTTCATCAGCTAGAACTTTTGTAGCCTTTATTGTTTCTTCATTGTCTGGCATCAAATATTTCATATCATTTATTATTTCTATTTTTATAAAATCTCCACATCCAGCCTCTCTTGCTATTCTTGCTATTTTTATAGCCTCTTCTGCATTTCTTGCTCCTGAAGTATTAGGAAGTAAAGTTATTCCTTTTGGTATATAGTTTAATACATTTTCTTTTGGATTTCCAAAATTTACTCTTCTAAGAGCCATTGTAATAATATTTGATCCACTTGCCTCTAACATTGGTGCTATTAGATTTTTATCAGAAAACTTTCCTGTTCCTGTAAGTAATCTGCTTTCAAATTCATGTCCTTTTAATACTAACTTATCCATTTTTCCTCCATAAACTTATATTTTTAAAATTTTTTTGTAATTAAAAAATTTTTTATCCACCAGATACAAATGTTAAAACTTCTATCTCATCATTTTCTTTGATGACTACATCTTTCCAATTTTCTCTTTTTATAAGTTCATCATTTATTAGTACCACTGCTCCTGAAAGATTTATATTTTTTTCAGTAGAAGTTTTTTCTATAAATTCACTCACCGCCATCTCTTTTTCAAGAGTTTCTTCAGCTCCATTTAAAACTATTCTCATTTTCCCCTCCTTTTTCCAAAAAAAAATCCCTAGTATTTCTACTAGGGAAGTCTATTTGTACTGATCAACCGCTTGTATAACTTATTAGCTATCAGTTTCCTGATACTCCATTTCGGAGGGTTTAATCTACTTCCTTTCGCCAGCATTATCTGGTTCAAGTAATAAGAGTCGAGGTCGAACCTCCTCTCAGCCAATTACGGCTCCCCTAGTAAGTTATAATTTATTCGATTTTTAGTTACAATGTATTCTATAACTTTACAATTGTTTTGTCAAGTCTTTTATAATTTAAATTCAACAGATGCTCCGATAGCATTTACTTTCTTTTCAAAAGTTGTTTTTGTTTGTGATGAAGTTCCTGATATATAATCAACAAATGAGTAAGCTATTGTATATTTTCTAGTTTCATTTGGTGAGTAGCTTAAACCTATACTATACATATGAGCATCTAAAGCATAGTCAGTATCTTTATATGTTCCTTCGTTAGCTCCTGTATTTGTATATTGGTATCCACCCATTAAAGTATATTTTTCATTTAGTTTATAGTCAAATCCGATAGATGCTTCATAACCATTTGTATAGTTATCATAAGCGTGATCTTCATTAGCTTGTCTTATAAAATAATAGTTTCCACTTGTTAAAAGTGTAAATCTATCTGTTACATCATAAGAAATTCCTAAAGACATCATAGCTGGTAAATTTCTATGTCCATCTACTAACCATTCTTTAACAACTGGATTTTTTTCTAAAGTTCCATTAATTTGCCCAGCAAAAATATTTCCTACAGGGTTATTTGAAGTTGTTTTTAAACCATTTTTACCATTTTTAGCTTCAAAATCTAATTTTACTTCAGACTCATATTTAAATCCAATATTCAATCTATCATTTGGTTTATAGTCAAAACCTATAAATCCACCTACTCCATATGCTTCTCTTTTTGCATCTATTGTTACATCAATAGGAATAGTTAGTCCCTTTCCTTTTATTTCAAATTTTCCAGAACCGTCTAGTTCTCTAGTAGCATAGATTAATCTAACTCCTCCACCTACTGAAAATTTCTCATTTAATTTTTGTGCCATTCCAAGATTTAAATTATAATAAAAAGATGATCCCTCTACTGTACTTCCACCTAAATATTTTGCTCCTCCATCATAAGTTGCAAAATTATTATTTATTTCATTTCCTATAGCTTCAAAATCTAATTTTACTTCAGACTCATATTTAAATCCAATATTTAATCTATCATTTGGTTTATAGTCAAAACCTATAAATCCACCTATTCCATATGCCTCTCTTTTTGCATCTAAATCAACTGTTATATTATGTTCTTTTTTACCTAAACTTTCTCCTAATTTACCTGCATCTAATTTAAAGTTTCCAGTTCCTTTTAACTCTCTAGTGGCATAGATTAATCTAACTCCTCCACCTACTGAAAATTTTTCATTTAGTTTTTGTGCCATTCCAAGATTTAAATTATAATAAAAAGATGATCCCTCTACAGTACTTCCACCTAAATATTCTGCTCCTCCACCTAAAGCTGAAAATTTCTTATTTATTTCCTCACCTATTGCTTCAAAAGCTGATATTCCATTATGATATTTTACTGTTCCTCCACCAGCAGCTACCCCTGCGTGAACAAAATAACTTCTACCTCCCTCTTTTTTTACAAATTGGAAACTTGGAACTAAAACAGATGGATAATCACTGTTATGTATTCCATTTTGTCCACCTGATATTATCCCTTTATCTGTGTTCATTGTATAATCTTTCATTATTGATTGAACATTATATTTAAAATAACTTCCATCTTCCATAAAAGCAGTTCCTGCTGGGTTATAAAAAGCTCCAGAAGTTCCTATTTTTCCAGTCATTGATGGGTGAGCAAAATATTCAGAATCCTGTTGTGCTAAATAATCTATACTCCCTGCATAAG
>NZ_JARHZE010000058.1 GCF_029258315.1 Fusobacterium sp.
CCTTTATCACTCATACAAATTATAGCTACTCTAAACATTTTTCACCTCTTGATTTTATTTTTTCATATTAATTATAATAAATTTTTTTTTATTTTTCAATAATGACAAATCCCTTGCTATATTTTAATAAATTTGTTAAAATCAAATTTAGGAGGTTGATTTTGTGAAAAAAATTTTTAAATTATTATTAATTGGTTTTATGGTTGTTTTGTTTGGTTGTGGCAAAGAGGAAAAAAAAGAGATTACAATAAGTGCTGCTGCTAGTTTAAAAGAGGTTATGAATGAGATTATTCTTGAGTTTGAAAAAGAGAATAAAGACATTAAAATTAATATTAACCTTGGGGGATCTGGAGCTTTAAAAAATCAAATAATTTCTGGAGCTCCTGTGGATATTGTTTTCTTTGCATCTCAAAAAGATTTGAAAGATCTAGATGAAAAAGGAATGATTGAAAAAAATTATAACGAAGATATTTTAAAAAATAGAATGGTTATAGTTGGAAAAGAAAAGATAAATGATTTATCAGAGATTAAAAATCATAAGATCGCTATCGGAACTCCTGAAACTGTTCCAGCTGGAAAATATGCAAAGGAAGTTTTAAATAACTCAAATCTTTGGAATGAGGTTCAAAATAATATAGTTTTTTCAAAAGATGTAAGAAGTGCTATGCAATATGTTGAAATAGATGAAGTAGATTATGCTTTTATATATAAAACAGATGCTAAAATTATGAAAAATGGGATTATCTCTTTTATTGTTCCTGAAACTTTACATAAGCCTATTATTTACTCTTATGGAATAATTAAAGATAAAAATTCTAAAGAAGTTATTAAATTTTATGAGTTTTTAAAATCAGAATATTCTCAATCTTTATATGAAAAATATAATTTTGAAATAGCTAATAAATAGTGGTTGACTATGAGTTTTCTTTATTTTGATATTATTTTTTTAACATTAAAGATTTCTATTATTTCAACTTTAATTGTAGCTTTTATTTCAATTATTTTAATTTATTTTTTAGAGAAAAATCAAAAACTAAAAAATATTTTCGAAACTTTTATAAATATTTCTCTTTTTATTTCTCCATCTGTATTAGGATATCTTTTAATTTTAATACTTGGAAAAAATGGAGTGATTGGAAGTTTTTTATATAAATTTAATATTAATATAATGTTTTCTTGGTGGGCTGGGATAATAACAGCTTCTATTGTCTCTCTTCCACTTATGTATAATAATGTTAAAACTGGTGTTTCCTCTCTGGATCCACTTTATAGTGAAATAGCTAAACAGCTTGGAGCTACTGATTTTCAAATTTTACAAAAAATAACTATCCCTCTTATAAAAAGAAATATTTTAGCTGGTATGATATTATCTTTTGGTAGGGCTATGGGAGAATTTGGAGCTACATTGATGCTGGCTGGAAATATTCCGGGAAAAACTCAAACTATCTCAATGGCTATCTATTCTGCTGTTGAAAGTGGGGACTCTAAAAGTGCAAATTTTCTTTTAGGAGTGATCCTTATAATAAGTTTTTTAGTTATTCTAATATATAATTATTTATTTTCAAAGGAAAGGAAAAATATATGAAAAAAATAAAAACTATAAACTCTGTTGGTTGTGTTTTACAACATGATATAACGGAGATAATTCCTGGAGAATTTAAAGGGCGTGCCTTTAAAAAGGGACATATTATTACTGAAGAGGATATACCTCATCTTTTAAGACTTGGTAAGGATAATATCTATGTTTTTGAACTTGGAAAAAATGAGCTTCATGAAAATGAAGGAGCTGTTATCCTAGGAAATTTAGGAAAAGGTGAAAATATTTCTCTTAGTGATGAAATAAAAGAGGGAAAAATTAATTTTAATTCTGAGGTTGATGGAATTTTTAAAGTTAATACAGAAAAACTTTTTGAACTTAATATGCTTGGAGAAATTTCTTTTGCCACTCTTCCTAACAATGTTCCTGTAAAAAAAGGTGATCTTTTAGCTGGAGCAAGAGTTATCCCTCTTGTTATAAAAAAAGAAAAAATGGATATGGCTAAAAATATTATTAAATCTCCTATTTTAAATGTAAAGCCATATAAAAAATATAAAGTTGGTATTATAACAACTGGAAATGAAGTTTTTTATGGTAGAATAGAGGATAAATTTGGAAAAGTTATCTTAGATAAGCTTAACCAATATGATTGTGAAATACTTGGACAGATTTTATGCCCAGACAATAAAGATGAAATTAAAAAATCTGCTCAAAAATTTTTAGATTTAGGAGCCACTATGTTAATCTTTACTGGAGGAATGTCTGTTGATCCAGATGATGTTACCCCAACTTCTATTATCGAACTTGGAGGTGAACTCGTTTCTTATGGAGCACCTGTTTTACCTGGATCTATGTTTCTTCTTTCATATCTTAAAGATATTCCAATGATGGGATTACCCGGTTGTGTAATGTTTGCTAAAAAAACTGTTTTTGATTTAGTTCTTGGAAGAGTTATGACTGGAGAAAGATTAACAAAAGAGGATATCATGAGATATGGAGCTGGAGGACTTTGTCAAAGTTGTGAAATTTGCCATTATCCTAATTGCTCTTTTGGAAAATAGCAAAAAAATAGAGAGAATAATTTCTCTCTATTTTTATTTTATTATACTAAGTAAGGTTTAGCTATTTCTAAGAACTCTTCTTTTTTCTCAGTTAAGAATTTTCTAAATGGAATATTTTCCTCATTTAATTTATTTGCTAAATCTCCAATAAATTTAGGAATTTCTCTCATTACTATTGTTCCTATTTTTTCTCCTAACTCTGTTTTCTCTCTGCTGAAAATACCACCAACATAAAGATCAAATACATCTTCTATTGCATCTCCAACTTTTTTCTTTCCACCAGCAAATCCTATTTCATTGATTTGATGTCTTGAACAAGAGTTTTGACATCCTGAAATATGAATAGATGGCAAATACTCTTCACCTATTTTATTTTCTTTTAAATAATCTAAGATACTTACTAGAAGTTTTTGACTTTGTTCTATACCCATTTGACAAGTAGGAACTCCTATACAACTTACACTTTGTTGTACTTTATTCATCATTCTAATCTCTTTAGTCATTTCTAATAATTCTTTAGCTTGTTCTTCTGTTAAGTTTCTAATAAGCATACTTTCATTCATACTAAGTCTTGCTTCTGTATTTTTATTTTTATCAAGAAATTCTACTATATCTTTGAAATTTTTTGCAGGTAATTGTCCATTTATAGGATGAACTACTACTGTATATAGATTGTCTTGTCTTTGAGCTATTAAACAATCTGTTTCTTGTAATTTGTGAGAATAATTATTTAAAGTTGTAGATAATACAACTGGAATATTTACATCTAAATTTAATTTTTCTTTAACTTCTTTTAAGTGTTTTTCATAGCATTCAAAGAAAGGTTCAACACCCATTCTTCTAGGGATATATCTTGTTCTAGCTTTTGCTTTATTCTTATAATCTCCTTCAGCCATAAATAACTGTGTCATTGCTTCTACATGATAAAGTATATCTTTAGTTTCTATTAATTTATCATAATGTAGTGAAGGTGCTGGATTTCCTCCTAAACCTCCCGCTATGAATAGTTGAAAGTATGGTTTTCCATCAACAACTGTCGCCATAAATCCTAAATCATTTAATGTCGCATTTGCATCATCTTTATCACTTGATGAAAAAGCTATTTTTAATTTTCTTGGTAATTTATATTGTGTTATTTGACCCATTAAATATTTTCCAACTTCTAAAGCAAAATCAGTAACATCAAAAGCTTCATTTTTTTCTACCCCTGATAAAACTGAAAGAGAAACGTTTCTTGGGAAGTTTCCTCCACCACCACGAGTATAAAGATTATGATCTATTGCCTCTTCCATAATATCACACACATCATCTATTCCTAAATTATGTAATTGGATAGCCTGTCTTGTAGTTAAGTGTAGATTTTCTACTCCATATCTTTCAACAAAAGAAAGTGTTAATTTTAAATGTTTTAATAAAAGTACCCCTGAGTTTGTACGTAGTCTTATCATAAATTTTTCCCCGCCACGTTGTGCGTAAACTCCCATTCCACCAGATTTCCCTTTAAAATCCCCAACTGAAACCTCTTTTTTTAAAAATCTGTGTCCTAGTTCACGAAAATCTTTAATTTCTTCTTTTAACATTTCATTATAAGTTTCCATAAAGTACCCCTTTTTTAAATTTTATAGCTATTTAATAGACAATCCATATATTATATTTTATATTATTTTCTTTAATATTATAAGTGTTTTTTTATTTTTTTATTTTTAATTTTTTATTGAAGTTAATTAACTTTTTTAACTATCTTTTTTTATATAGATAATTAGAATATTTTCATTAAAAAAACAAAAAAGACTGCATTTCTGCAATCTTTAATTTTTTATATGGCGTACTCGAGAGGAATCGAACCCCCAACACCCTGATCCGTAGTCAAGTGCTCTATCCAATTGAGCTACGAGTACTTATAATAAAAAAAGGTAGTATAACTACCCTTAACTATCTAAAATGGCGGTGAAGGAGAGATTTGAACTCTCGGTACCAGTTTTGGTTGGTACACTCCCTTAGCAGGGGAGCGCATTCGGCCAGCTCTGCCACTTCACCACTGGCGGAGAACTAGAGACTCGAACTCTAAAGCCTTACGGCGTCGGTTTTCAAGACCGATTCCTTACCAATTAGGATAGCTCTCCACTTGAAAAATTTTACCATATTTTAGATATTTTGTCAATTTTTTTTTATAAAATAAAAAAAATCCTTTATTTTCAACAAAAAATAAAATCAAACTAAATTATTTTTTCCAAAGTTTTTAAAAAGTTTTCTATCTCTTCTGGTTCAATATTTCCAACTAATCCTATTTTTACAATATGATTTTCTAAAAAATTTTCTCTATCTATTATATAACCTTTTTCTTTTAATTTTTTATACAATTTTTCATAGTTATAATTTTTATCATCTTTAAAAATAAAAGAAATCAAAAAATATGATTGAGCTTCCTCTGGAACTAAAAATTTAAATCCTAATTTTTTTATTCCTTTTTTTAATATTTTATAATTTTCAATATATCTTTTTTGTCTTTTCTCTATTCCGCCCTCTTCGTTTAACTCTTTTAAAGCTTCAAAAAAAGAGTTTACTATCTGAGTTGGAGGGGTAAATCTCCATAATCCATTGGTTTTTTCCATATACTCCCATTGATCATACAGATCTAAAGAATAAGATAATGATTTTTCTTTTCTTTTTATAAGTAACTCTTCTTTAACTATAACAAAAGAAAAACCAGCTACCCCTTCTAGACATTCATTTGGAACTGAGATTAAAAAATCTATCCCATAACTTGCTAAATCATATTTCATTCCACCAAATGTTGTTGTCCCATCTAATATAAAGGATTTTTTATATCTTTTTGATAATTTACTTATATCTTCCAATGAATTTAATATTCCAGAAGATATTTCACAGTGAGCCATAGCTATATGAGTTATATCTTCATTATTTTTTAAAATTTCCTCTATTTTTTCTAAATCCAACGAACTATCATTGCTTCCTCTATACATTGTATAGTTAACTTTTAATCTTCCGCAAATTTTTCCAATTCTATCTCCACTTAATCCATTGGAAATAACAAAAACTTTTTCATTCTCTCCTATAACTGTTCCTATAACTGATTCTACTGCAAATGTTCCACTTCCCTGTATCGGAATCATTGTATACTCTTCATTAGCCTCTGTTGCTAATTTAACAACTCTATCTCTTATCTCTTGAGTCATATTCTTAAAACTTTTCTCAAAAGGAGAAATATCAACACATAAACTATTTTTTATTTTTTTACTAGTATTATGTATTCTTGATGTTAATAAAATTCTTTGTTCTTTTTCCATATTTGCCTCCTATTTTTTATTATTCTATATCTGAAATATTAAAATAATCATAATTTTATGTAAAATTTGTGTAAATTCTTTAAATTTTTTTCAAAATTATTAATTGACGAATATTTTTACAGATGATACTATTAATAGATAAATTCTAATGGAGGTTTTTATGTCTAATCTAATTTTAACAGATTTTCTAAAAAGTTTAGGTTTGCTTGGAGCATTTTTAATTTTAGGAGTTTTTATTAGAGCTAAATTTAAAATTTTTCAAAAAACTTTTATTCCTGCTAGTATTATTGGGGGATTTTTGCTTTTAATCTTAGGGCCTCAGTGTCTTAATATTTTACCAGTTCCTAGTGAATGGTTTAAAACTTATTCTTTACTTCCGGGTATTTTAATTATTCCTGTGGTTGCTTCTATTCCTTTGGGACTTTCATTAAATTCTAATTCAAATAAAATTGATAATAACTACTTAAAAAATTTATTTCCTTTATTTGGAATTATTTTAGGAGTTTCTGTTTTTCAATTCGCCATAGGTTATTCTGCCCATTTAATATTTCCAAATAAAAATCTTTATTCTACTTTTGGTGCTGAATTAAGTATTGGTTTTGTTGGAGGACATGGAACGGCTGGAATATTGAGCAATATTCTTTCTGATTTAAATCTTCCTTACTGGGAAATAGCTCAAGGGGTTGCTACTACCACAGCAACTTTTGGAATTGTTGGAGGTATTTTAATTGGTATTATTCTTATTAACTGGGCAGCTCGTAATGGATATACTCAAATTTTAAAAAAACCTGCCGATATTCCTGAATCAATTCGTATTGGATTTGAAAAAGATATTTTAAAACAAAATTCAATTGGGCGAGAAACAACTATATCTTCATCGATAGATACTGTTGCCTTTCACTCAGCTTTAATTTTTACAGCTTGTGGACTTGCATATTTATTACTATCATTTATTAAAAAATTTAAAATTCCTGTATTGAGTAGTATTACTGTTTGGGCTTATGCTATGATAATTATGTTCATCATTTGGGGGATTATAAATAAATTGAAATTATCTCATCTTATTGATGCAAAAGTAAAAAGTAAAATTTCTAGCTCTTTCACAGAATATGCAATTATATCTGCTATTGCTAGTCTTCCTATCAAAGCTATTAGTAACTATATAATTCCTATTTTAGTTATAGTTTTCTTAGGATACTTTTTCACTACTTTAATTTTATTTTATTTCTGTAAAAGATTTTTAAAAGAATACTGGTTTGAACAGATGATCAGTGTTTTAGGAATGAGTACAGGAGTATTTTTAACTGGAGTTTTGCTTCTTAGAATATGTGATCCTGAATTAGAGAGTCCAGCCTTAACTAATTATTCTATTTCATATACAGTTACTGGAATAATTTACTATGCTCTTTTAAATATTTTTATATTAATGCCTTTAAACTATGGAATTTTCTTTAGTATTCTTATGACTTCTTTTATTAGCTTTATCTTTCTTTTATTCTCTATAATAAGCAGTCGTTTACTATTTGGAAAAACTTTTAAAGGAAATTAAAATTATATTTTATTTCTTTTATTATTAATAACTCATAACAACATTTTATATTAAATTTTTTATTAATATTTTATATAAAGTAGTTATGAGTTTTTACTTTTTATTATTATATAGTTTATAAATAAGAAAAGCTGTATAACATTTAAAAAATATTTTACTCAGCTCTTTTTTGTATAATATAATCGACAATATTTTATACAGAGGAAACTATATACAATTAAATCACATATTCTTTAATATTAATATAATAAATTTCTTCAAAAGTTATTTTAATTAAAACCTTAATTTTTTTACTTACAAAATTTTAACTTTATTTTCTCTTTTTCTATTTTCAACTTGAAAAATCTTTAATTCCATAAAAAAATTAATTTATAATTTCCTTATAAATAAAAAAACTGCTCTTTATAAAGTCAATCTTTATTAAATTATCCTATAAAAAAATCCCTTATTATTAATTTTTATTCATCAATAATTAAGGGAGATTCTATTTCTATAAACTTTTTATTCTATTAATATTCTTTAAAATGAATTTATTTAATTTTTTATAAATCCACTAACTATTATTCTATGTTCATCATCATATAGAGCTACTATCTGTCCTGGAGTTATAGCTCTTACTTTTTCATCAATAAAGTTTACTTTTATTTCATCATCTGATAAAACTTCTACTTCACATAAATGGAATTTATCTCTTGATCTAGTTTTTGCAAAAAATTTCATTCCATTAACTTCTTTTAGATCATTATATTTGAAAAGATTTATGCTATTAGCTATAAGGTGATCTTTAAATAAATCTTCATTATCTCCTAATATAATTTCATTTTTTTCTTTATCAAAATTTATTACATAGTATGGAGATGTACCTGATATTCCAAGACCTTTTCTTTGCCCTACTGTATAGAACCCAAGACCTGTATGTTGTCCTAAAACTTTTCCATCTTTATTTACAAAATTTCCTTTTTTAGCAATTCTTCCATTTGTTGCCTCAAATAAAAATTCTTCTAATTTTCCATCTTCCACAAAGCAAATTTCTTGCGAATCTTTTTTAGCATAAACTCTTACACCAAGATATTTTCCTAATTCTCTTACCTCTGGTTTTGATAATTTTCCTAATGGGAACATTAATTTTTTTACATTTTCTTTATTGGCTTGTGATAAGAAATACACCTGATCCTTTGAAAAATCTTCACCAATTTTTAAAAGTCCATTTTCTATATTACTATAATGTCCTGTAGCCATATAGTCAGCACCTTTTTCCATAGCAAATTCTACAAGTTTTCCCATTTTTATATATTTATTACAAACTACACATGGATTTGGAGTTCTTCCTGCTGAATATTCAGATACAAAATAATCTATTACTCTTTTCTTAAAATCTTTACTAAGATCTAATATATAGTGTTCTATGCCCAAGTCATCACAAACTTTTTTTGCATCTTCATCAACTTCGTTTTCAGTTGTTTTCATTGTTATTCCAATGATATTATACCCTTGCTTTTTTAATAGATATGCTGTTACTGAACTATCTACTCCACCACTCATAGCAACTGCTACTGTTGTCTTTTTATTTCCTTCATTGTATCTCAACATCTCATCAAATCTATTTCTTAATTCTAAATTTTCCATTAAATCCTCCATAAATAATATATTATATACAAACATACTTTCAAAGAGTAGCCATATATTTTTTTTGTTAATAATAAAAATAACACAGAAAAGCTGTGTTATTTTTATTATAGAAATCCTTTATATTCTTTCATAACTAAATGAGCATCTATTTGTTGTACAGTGTCTAAAGCAACCCCAACAACGATTATGATACCAGTTCCTCCGAAGAATACTGGAAGTCCTAATGCTGTAAAAATAGCTATTGGTAATATAGCTATTGCTGCTAGGAAGATCGCTCCTCCCCAAGTTATTCTTGTTACAACACCCTCTAAATACTCAACTGTTTCTTCTCCAGGTCTTATACCAGGAATTGTTCCTCCACCTTGTTTTAAATTGTCTGCAACTCTCTCTGGATCAAACATTATAGCAGTATAGAAGAATGAGAAGAATATTATTATCAATGCATAAAGTACCATATACACTGGATGCTTTTGATCGAATAATAACATCATATAATCTCTATAAGGGAAAGTTGCTGGTAATGATCTTATTAATAATGATGGTATCATCATCATTACTGATGCAAAGATAACTGGCATAACACCAGAAGTGTTAAGCTTTAAAGGAATATATGAGTTTTGTGCAACTCCTCCTCTAACACCAAATCCTTTTCCTACATAGTGAACTGGTATTTTTCTTTGTCCCAATTGGAATAAAACTATTCCTGCTACTGATAAAACTGCTGCAATTGCAACTGCTATAAGTACAGGTATTATAAATTTACTTCCCTTCATAAGTTGAATTGTTTGAACTATACTTGAAGGTCCTCTTGAGATAATATTTAAAAATATTAATAAAGAAACACCATTTCCTATTCCATTAACTGATATTTGTTCTCCTACCCACATCAAAAACACTGTTCCTGCTGTAAGTATTGTGATAGTAACTAGCATAAATCTAAATCCAGGTTCTATAACTAATCCCGCAGATGTAAGCCAAACGCATACTCCTATTCCCTGCATAATAGCAATAAGTATTGTTACATATCTAGTCCATTGACTTATTTTGTTTCTTCCTGATTCTCCCTCTTTTTGAATTTCTTCAATCTTCGGAATAATAACAGCAAGTAAACTAAATACTATGGATGCATTGATATATGGAACAATACCCAAGGCAAAAATAGAAATTCTCTGAAAAGCTCCACCCGAAAACATATTAATAAAACCTAATAAGTCATTTTGAGCTGTCATCGCTGATAATCTATCAATGTCAATTCCTGGAGCAGGGATATAAGTCCCCACTCTAGCAACTAAGAACATCAACAAGGTAAAAACAATTCTTGATTTTAGCTCAGGAACCTTCATGATTCCTCTTAACTTTGCGTTAAAGCTTTCCATTAAAGTCAAAGTTTTTCACCTCGCTTTTATTTAAACAATTATTTATTGTTTTTTGCTACATCAGCAAAAGTTTTAACTTCGATGATTTCTACTGTTCCACCTTTTTCTTCAATAGCTTTTTGAGCAGATTTAGAAACTTTATGAGCTTCTACAGATACTTTCTTATCTAAAGCTCCATTTCCTAAAACTTTAACTCCATCAAATAATTTTTTAACTAATCCAGTTTCTAATAAGATTTCAGGAGTTACTACTGTACCTTCTTCAAATCTGTTTAATGTATCTAAATTAATGATAGCATATTCTTTCTTGAATGGATAGTTACTGAATCCTCTTTTTGGAGTTCTTCTGATGATAGGCATTTGTCCACCTTCAAATCCTGGTTTTAGTCCAGCTCCAGATCTAGATTTTTGTCCGTTGCTTCCTTTACCACAAGTTTTTCCCCATCCTGAAGATTCTCCTCTTCCAACTCTTTTTCTGTTTTTTCTAGGTACAGAAGGTTGTAATTCGTTTAATTTCATTGATTATTGCACCTCCTCTACATCTAGTAAGTAAGATACTAATGCAATTTTCCCCTTGATTTCAGGAGTTAATTCATGTTCTACTACACTATTCATTTTCTTAAGCCCTAGCGACTTTACAGTTGCTATATGGTTAGGCTTTCTACCTATTATACTTTTTGCAAGTCTTATTCTAACCTTTGCCATTTTTCTCTAAACCTCCTAGCTTAAGATTTCCTTAACAGTTTTTCCTCTTAAAGCTGCTACTTCTTCAGCAGTTCTTAATAATCTTAAACCTTCAATAGTTGCTCTAGCAACATTGTGTTTGTTTTTAGAACCTTTGATTTTTGTTAATATGTTATGAACTCCAACTAATTCAAGGATTTCTCTACAAGAAGATCCAGAAATAACTCCAGTTCCTTCATATGCAGGTGACATCCATATAGTTGTTGCTCCCCATTTTCCTTCTATTTCATGAGGTATAGTTCTACCTTTAAGAGAAACATCTATCATGTTTTTCTTAGCAGCAGCTACAGCCTTTCTTATAGCATCTGGTACCCCATTTGCTTTTCCTAATCCAATTCCTATTTTTCCTTCTTTATTTCCAACAGCAGCTAAAACTGAGAAAGATATTGTTCTTCCTCCTTTAGTTGTCTTAGAAACTCTAGAAATCTTTAATAGTTTTTCTTCAAATTCTTTTTCTTCTCTATTTTCTACTAACTTAGACAAGTGAAGTCCTCCTCTCTAATAAAATTAGAAGCTTAATCCGTTTTCTCTTGCTGCTTCAGCAAGTGCAGATACTCTTCCTGTATATACATATCCTGATCTATCGAATACGATTTCTTTTATATTTTTTGCTACAGCTCTTTCAGCTAATAATTTTCCTACTGCTTTAGCTGCTTCTACATTTCCACCATTTGCTAATGTTCCTTTTAATTCTTTATCAATAGTTGATGCAGAAACTAAAGTTACTCCATTAACGTCATCTACTAATTGAGCAAACATATTAGTATTTGATCTATATATAGAAAGTCTTGGTCTTTCTGCTGTACCAGAAATTTTATTTCTGATTGATAAGTGTTTTCTCTCTCTAACAGCTTGTCTATCTACTTTCTTAAACAACTCACTTACCTCCTTTTTGAGCTAAATCCTATGATTTTTTACCTTCTTTTCTTCTTATAACTTCGTCAGCATATTTAACTCCTTTTCCTTTATAAGGCTCTGGAGCTCTCTTAGATCTGATGTTAGCTGCTACTTGTCCAACTACATCTTTCTCTATTCCTTCAACTATTATAGTTGTATTTTTTTCTACTGCGAAAGTGATGTTATCTACTGGATCGATTTTTACTGGATGAGAATATCCTAAAGATAACTCTAATCCTTTTCCTTGAACTGCTGCTCTATATCCAACCCCTACTAGATTTAAAACTTTTTTAAATCCTTCACTTACTCCAACAACCATGTTGTGTAGTAAAGCTCTTGTAGTTCCGTGTAAAGCTCTCATTTCAATTTCATCATTTGGTCTTTCAACGATGATTTCGTTTCCTTCTACTTTAATTATTATATCTTTGTTAAATTCTCTTACTAAAGTACCTTTAGGTCCTTTTACAGTAGCTTTGTTTCCTTCTACTGTAACTGTAACCCCAGCAGGTACCACTATAGGTTTCTTACCTATTCTTGACATTAATGGACACCTCCTAGTTTAATTACCATACGAATGCAAGGATTTCTCCACCTACATTCTCTTTTCTTGCTACTCTATCAGTAACAATTCCTTTTGAAGTAGATACGATTGCAATTCCTAAACCTGAAAGAACTCTAGGTAATTCATCTACTTGAGCGTATACTCTTCTACCTGGTTTAGATATTCTTTTTAATCCTTTAATTACTCTTTCTTTTCCTTCGTATTTTAAGTATATTCTTATATTTTTTATATTTTCATCAGTTATTACTTTGTAGTTAGCGATATATCCTTCTTCTTTTAAAATCTTAGCTAATGTAAGTTTTAAGTTAGAATATGGAACATCAACTTTCTCATGCATAACTGAGTTAGCGTTTCTGATTCTTGTTAACATATCTGCGATTGGATCTGTTAAAAACATTTAGTTAATCCTCCTTCCTTATCAATGGTCTATATTTTACCAAGATGATTTTTTAACACCAGGAATTAATCCTGCACCTGCTAATTGTCTAAATTTAACTCTTGAAATTCCGAATTCTCTCATGAATCCTCTTGGTCTTCCATCGATTTGACATCTATTTTTTTGTCTAACAGCTGAAGAGTTTACTGGTAATTTGTTTAATTCAAACATTGCTTCAGTATCTCCTTCTAGCACTCTTTTCTTTAATTCAGCTCTTTTAGCTGCGTATTTATCACATAGTGCCGCTCTCTTAACATCTCTAGCGATCATTGACTTTTTAGCCATTCCTTATCCTCCTTACCAATTACTTTTTAAAAGGCATTCCGAAAGCCTTAAGTAAAGCTCTTCCTTCTTCATCAGTTTTAGCAGAAGATACTATTGTGATAGACATACCTTGTAATTTATCAACTTTATCAAATTCGATTTCAGGGAATACTAATTGATCTCTTAATCCTAAAGAGTAGTTTCCTCTTCCATCAAAAGAATTTGTAGGAACTCCTTCAAAGTCTCTTACTCTTGGAAGTACAACGTTTATTAATCTATCAAGGAAATCATACATTCTTTCCTTTCTTAAAGTAACTTTTGCACCGATTGCTTGGTTCTCTCTTAATTTAAATCCAGCTTCTGATTTTTTAGCTCTTCTCTCAACTGGTTTTTGTCCAGTTATGATAGCTAAATCGTTCATAGCTGCGTCCATTAATTTTGCATTTTGAGTTGCTTCTCCAACTCCCATGTTTACAACTATTTTCTCTAGAGTTGGGCATTCCATTATATTTTTAAGTCCTAACTCTTTCATTAAATTTTCTTTGATTACTTCATCAAATAACTTATGATATCTAGAAACATATTTAGACACTTACGATATCCTCCCTTCTTATAGAACTTCACCAGACACTTTTGAGTATCTAACTTTTTTTCCATCTACAACTTTATATCCAACTCTTGTTGGTTTTCCTGCTTTCGCATCAAAAAGCATAACTTTTGATGAGAACATTGGAGCAGGTTTAGTTACAACTCCACCTTGTGGGTTTACTTGAGATGGTTTTAAGTTCTTTGTAACTATATTTACTCCCTCAACTACTACTTTTCCTTTTTTAGGGAATACTTTTAATACTTTTCCTGTTTTTCCTTTATCTTTACCAGAAATTACATAAACTGTATCTCCAGTTTTTACGTGTAATGATTCTGGAACAAATTTAATTTTAGGTTTAGCCACAGTATTAGCCTCCTCTCTATATTACTTCTGGAGCAAGAGATACTATTTTCATAAAGTTTTTAGCTCTTAATTCTCTTGCAACAGGTCCGAAAATTCTTGTTGCTTTTGGTTCATTGTTGTTGTTGATTATAACTCCTGCGTTATCATCAAATTTTATATATGATCCATCTTCTCTTCTTAATTCTTTTCTTGTTCTAACGATGACAGCTTTAACTACGTCACCTTTTTTAACGTTACCACCAGGTATTGCTTCCTTTACTGATGCTACAACTATGTCTCCGATTTTTCCAAATCTCTTTTTAGTTCCACCAAGTACTCTGATAACCATTATCTTTTTAGCACCTGAGTTGTCTGCAACATTAAGGATAGTTTGTTGTTGTACCATTAAAATATCCTCCTTCCAAAATTATTGGATTATTTAGCTCTTTCTAAAACTTCAACTAATCTCCATCTTTTATCTCTTGATAATGGTCTAGTTTCCATTATTCTTACTCTATCACCAACTTGAGCTACATTGTTCTCATCGTGAGCTTTAAATTTTGTTGTTTTCTTAACTCTTTTTTTATAAATTGGGTGTAAAACCATAGTAGCTATTGAAACAACTATTGTTTTATCCATTTTGTCAGAAACAACTACACCTTCTCTTACTTTTCTATCGTTTCTCAAGGTTTTGACCTCCTATTTCCAAGAATTATCTATAAATCTTATCTTTCATTTAAAATTGTATTCATTCTAGCAATTTCTCTTCTAACTTCTCTGATTCTAGCAGTGTTAGTTAATTGTCCTAATGAAAGTTGAAATTTTAGATTGAATAATTCTTCTTTAAGTTCTTTACACTTAACTACTAAGTCTTCGCTAGACATTTCTCTTATATCTTTAGCTTTCATTAATTCTCACCGCCATTCTCTTTCTTAATTATTTTACATCTAATAGGTAATTTCATTGAAGCTTTTCTTAAAGCTGCTAATGCTAACTCTTCAGTTACACCAGAAACTTCGAACATTACTCTTCCAGGTTTAACAACGCAAACCCAACCTTCAACTGCTCCTTTACCTTTTCCCATTCTTACTCCAGCTGGTCTAGCTGTGATTGGTTTATCTGGGAATATTCTTATAAATGTTTTTCCTTCTCTTTTGAATGTTCTGTTGATTCCAACTCTACATGCTTCGATTTGTCTATTTGTTATCCAAGCTGGTTCTAAAGCTTGTAATCCATAATCTCCAAATGCTACAGTGTTTCCTCTTTGAGCAGAACCTTTCATTCTTCCTCTAAACATTTTTCTATGTTTTGTTCTTTTTGGCATTAACATATTATGCTTCCCCTCCTTCTTTCTTAGTAGGAAGTACTTCACCGTTAAATATCCATACTTTTATTCCTAATGCTCCGTATGTAGTATGAGCTGTTGCAGTTGCGTAATCAATATCAGCTCTTAATGTATGTAAAGGAACTTTTCCTTCAACCATCCACTCAGCTCTTGCAATTTCTGCTCCATTTAATCTTCCAGAAATCATAACTTTGATTCCTTTAGCTCCTGATTTCATAGCTCTCATTACAGCTTGGTTAGCAGCTCTCTTATAAGCTACCCTTCTTTCGATTGATCCAGCTATATTTTCTGCTACTAAAACAGCATCTCTATTGAAGTTTTTAACTTCTAATACTTTAACTAATACTTTTTTACCAGTTAAAGCTTCTAATTTAACTCTTAATTCTTCTATTTCAGCACCTTTTCTTCCGATAACAATTCCAGCTTTTGCTGCGTGAATTATTACTACAACTTGTGAAGGTGATGTTCTTTCTATATTAACTTTTGCTATCCCTGCATGGAAATAATTTTTCTTAACGAATTCTCTGATTTTTACATCTTCATGGAAATATTTAACATATTCCTTTTTATCAGCATACCAGTTAGAATCCCAAGATCTTGTTATTCCAAGTCTTAATCCTCTAGGATCTACTTTTTGTCCCACAGTGTTAACCTCCTTAATAAACTACTTCTCAGATACCCCAACGATAACATGAGCTGTTGGTTTTCTAATTATATCTGCTCTTCCCATTGCTCTAGGACTCATTCTCTTAAGAGCTGGTCCATCGTTAATCATTATTGTAGATATAACTAATTTTTCATCGTCTAGTTTTGCATTATGTGTAGCATTAGCTATTGCTGATGCTAAAGTTTTCTTTATAATTCTAGCTGCTTTTTTATTTGTATATTCTAATATATCTAGTGCTTCTAGAGCTGATTTTCCTCTCACTAAGTCAGCTACTAATCTAGCTTTTCTTGGAGACATTCTCACGAATCTAGTACTTGCTTTTACTTCCACTAGTTTCTCCTCCTTTTTTTATAATCTCTAAAATCTATATTTTAAATCCTACTTGTTACCCTTTGTATGTCCGTGGTAAGTTCTTGTAGGTGCAAATTCTCCTAATTTATGTCCAACCATTTGTTCTGTTACATATACTGGTATATGTTTTTTTCCGTTGTATACTCCAAATGTTAATCCTATGAAGTTAGGGAATATTGTTGATCTTCTTGACCAAGTTTTAATAACTGCTTTTAAGTTATTAGTTGCTTTAGCATCTTCAACCTTTTTCATTAAGTGATGATCACAAAAAGGTCCTTTTCTAAGCGATCTTGCCATAACCTATGTTACCTCCTCTCGAAATTACTTTTCGTTTCTTCTTCTTACGATAAACTTATCAGATACTTTTTTACCTCTTGTTTTAACACCAAGTGCTGGTTTTCCCCAAGGAGTTAATGGAGATTTTCTACCAACTGTAGCTTTTCCTTCTCCTCCACCATGAGGGTGATCACAAGGGTTCATTGCAGATCCTCTAACGTGAGGTCTTCTTCCCATAAGTCTATTTCTTCCTGCTTTTCCGATTGAAACTAGGTTGTGCTCAGAGTTTCCTACTTCACCAATAGTAGCTGTACACTCACCATGTATTAATCTAAGTTCTCCTGAAGGTAATTCGATGTGACAATAAGTTCCTTCTTTTGCAACTAGTCTTGCAGCTGTTCCAGCAGATCTAACTAATTGTCCTCCTCTTCCAACTTGTAACTCGATGTTGTGAATTTGTGCTCCAACTGGCATATCTTTTAATTTTAACGCATTTCCTGGTTTTATTTCAGCGTTAGCTCCGTTCATTACAACGTCTCCAACTTTTAATCCTTTAGGTGCTAATATATATGCTTTAGCTCCATCTGCGTAATATAATAATGCGATGTTTGCAGTTCTGTTTGGATCATACTCTATTGATTTAACAGTTGCTGGTACATCTAATTTATTTCTTTTGAAATCGATTATTCTATATAATCTTTTGTGACCTTTTTGTCTATTAACATTTGTTCTGTGTCCATAGTTATCTAATCCGTATGCAGATTTTAAAGGCACAGTTAAAGACTTTTCAGGTCTTGCTTTACTTAATTCAGACACAACAAGTCTAGACATATGTCTAACTCCATCACTTGTTGGTTTCATTTTTTTAATAGCCATTACTTAACCCTCCGAATATTTTATGAGACCTATAACTATCTTTAGCCGTTAATTATGCTTCTTTGAAGTAAGAAATTGTTCCTGAAGCTAATTTAACTATTGCTTTCTTTTTAGCTTGAGTTTTATATAATTTCATACCATGTCTTTTTGTTACAGGTTTGATATTTACTGTAGCAACTTCTGCAACTTTAACGTTGAATATTTCTTCTACAGCTTTCTTTATTTCTATTTTGTTTGCTTTTCTATTCACTTCAAAAGTATATTTGTTGTGCTCTCTTCTTAGAAGCTCAGTTTTTTCAGTGATTAGAGGTTTTCTTATGATATCATAAGCTGTCATCTATCCAAGCACCTCCTCAATTGTAGCTAATGCTTCTTTAGTGATGATTACTTTATTTTGTTTTAATAACCAGTAAATTCCTAATTCACTTGGTTGGAAAACAACTGCGTTTTCTAAGTTTCTTGCAGCTAAGAATAAGTTGTAATCATTTGCTGCTGTTAAGTCGTTTACTACGAACATTTGTTTTGTTGTTGCATTTAATTCTTTTGTTAAAGCAACTATTGTTTTAGTTTTTGGAGTTTCTACTACACCATCTAATACAACGATGTCTCCATTTGCACATTTAACTGAAAGTGCTGATTTAAGAGCTAACACTCTAACTTTCTTGTTTACTTTTTTCTCATAGCTTCTAGGTGTTGGTCCGAAAACAACTCCTCCACCTACCATATGTGGAGCTCTGATTGAACCTTGTCTAGCTCTACCAGTACCTTTTTGTTTAAATGGCTTTCTTCCGCCTCCTCTAACCATAGCTCTTGTCTTAGTACTAGCACTTCCTTGTCTAGCAGCTGCTAGTTCTGCAGTAAGAACTTCGTGAAGAACAACTTTATTTGGTTCGATTCCAAATATAGAGTCCTTAACTTCAACAGTTCCAGTTTGTGCTCCTGCTAAGTTATATATGTTTAAAACTGCCATTTTTTCCTCCTTTCACTTCTACTAACCTTATTTCTTTATAGCTGGTCTTACTACAAGGTAACCGTTTTTAGCACCTGGTACTGCACCTTTTATTAAGATTACATTGTTTTCTACATCTAATTTAACTACTTTTAAGTTTTGAACTGTTACAGTAGCATTTCCATGTTGTCCAGCCATTCTTAATCCTTTAAGAACTTTTCCAGGCCAAGATGATTGTCCGATTGATCCTCCTAGTCTGTGGTTTCTAGAAACCCCGTGAGACGCTCTGTTTCCACCGAAACCGTGTCTCTTCATAACTCCTGAAGTTCCTTTACCTTTTGATGTTCCAGTGATATCTACATATTCAACACCATCTAATACATCAACTTTTATTTCTTGTCCTAATTCGTAAGCGTCAACTGCGTCAACTTTTACCTCTTTTACGAATCTTAATGGTTTAACTCCAACTTTATTGAAGATTCCCATCATAGGTTTAGTAGAATTTTTTTCTTTCTTCTCATCGAAACCTAGTTGTAATGCAGTATATCCGTCATTTTCAACTGTTTTCTTTTGTAGAACAAAGTTTGGTCCAGCTTCTACAACTGTTACTGGAACGAACTTTCCATCTTCGAAGATTTGAGTCATTCCGATTTTTTTTCCTAAAATTCCTGACATTTGTTTCATACCTCCATCAAATAATATATTGGTTGACAACTTGACCTCGTGGTTCCACGATCCTGCTTTAAAAAAAGCGTCAACTTGTATTATTCTGTAAGGATAATTTGATATTCAATCTTAACTTAATTTTCAAATTACCCGAGAATCAGCCATTTGTGTTTTTTAATTACGCTTGTTTAATTTCAATTCCAACACCAGCTGGTAAGTTAACCGCTGTTAATGATGATATTGTTTTTTGAGTAGAGTTTTTGATTTCAACCATTCTTCTGTGGATTCTCATCTCAAACTGCTCTCTTGAATCTTTGTTTACATGTACTGATCTTAATACAGTGTATTTTTTTATTTTTGTTGGTAGTGGCATAGGTCCAGCTATTTCAGCTCCTGATTTCTCTGCAACTTCCGCTATTTTTTTAGCTGATTGATCTAATAACATATGATCGTAAGCTTTTAAATAGATTCTTAACTTGTTAGCCATTGTATACACCTCCTTTAATTTTTAAAATTTAAAAGATGATCTCTTTTGTACACCTTGAAAATTATATCATATTTTCTATAATTTGCAAAGCTTTTTTTTGTTTTTTTTTAATTTTTTTTTATATATTTTTTTTAATTATTTTTAAAATATTTTTTGAAGGTTTTTAGAATTTTTTGTAAGATTATTTTTCATTTTTTATTTTAAAATATTTTTAATTCTATAAAAATATTTTCTTTTAAAATTTATTTTCAAATAATTTTATTATTTTTCATCTCAAAAATATTTTTTAAAAAAGAGCAGTTTCAAACTGCTCTTCCATTATTATTTAGTTTCTACTTTTTCTTCAGTTTTAACTTCAGGAGCTTTTACTTCAGCTTTTGGAGTTTCAACTGGTTTTTTTGCAGCTGGTGCTGGGTTAGGTTTTCTAACTCCATGTCCACTAGGATGTCTTAAATTTAAGATAGCCAGTGTTGGACATTTTAATTCACATAGACCACAGTTTATACATTTTGATGGATCTATTTTAGCTAAGTTATTCTCAACTGTAATAGCTCCTTTTGGACATGCTTTTGCACACATTCCGCAACCAATACAAGCTACTTTACAATTTTTCTTAGCATCAATACCTTTATCCTTAGATGAACAAGTTACTGTTACTATATTTTTTTCTGGTAACATAGCTATTACATTCTTAGGACATATATTTTGACATGCTCCACAAGATACACATACTTTTGGATCTATTTGTGCTACTCCGTTTACTACCTTAATAGCATTAACTGGACATACTTTTACACAATCTCCTAATCCAAGACATGCATACTGACAAGATTTTTCTCCTCCAGCATATATATTAGCTGAAGCACATGTTTTTATATCTCCTCTGAAACTATATTTTTTATTTACATTATCATAGTTTCCCTGGCAAAGAACTTTTGCTACAATCTTATCTCCAGTAGGTGCTTCTACTTTAACACCCATTATCTCTCCTATTTTTTCAGCTACTGCTGCACCTCCAGGAGCACACATATTAAGTTTAGCCCCTTTATTTACAACTGCATCTGCATATCCCCCACATCCTGGGAATCCACATCCACCACAGTTTGCTCCAGGTAAACAAGCAGTTATCTTTTCTACTCTTTCATCAACTTTAACCTCAAATTTTTTAGAGGCAAAAGCTAAGAATAATCCCATAGCTAGTCCTGTAACCCCTAGGATTACAACAGCTATTAATATTTCGTTACCCATAATAACCTCCAAAAATTATATTTTCATTCCACTGAATCCCATAAATGCCATTGCTAAACAGCTAGCTGTTAAGAAAGCAATTGGTACTCCTTTAAATGGAGCTGGAATATCAGAATATTCTATTTTTTCTCTTATTCCTGCTAGTAATACTAATGCAAGAGTAAATCCTACTGCTGCTCCGAAACCATTTACTATTGTTTCTATAAAATTATATCCTTCTTGAATGTTTAAAATTGCAACCCCAAGAACAACACAGTTTGTAGTAATTAATGGTAAATAAACTCCTAAAGCATTATATAAGTTTGGAGATAATTTTTGAATAGCCATTTCTACAAATTGAACTAATGAAGCAATAATTAAAATAAACATTATTGTTTGTAAATATTCAAGTCCAAATGGAACTAATGCATATTGATATATTGTCCAAGTAATTCCTGAAGATATTGTAATAACGAATATTATTGCCATTCCCATACCAATAGAAGATTCAACTTTTTTTGAAACTCCCATGTATGGACAAATTCCTAATACTTTACCGAAAACATAGTTTTGGATAAAGATAGAAGTTATAATTATACTAAATAATTTTCCAAAGTCCATTCACTATGCCCCCTTCTTTTGTTTTAAATAGTTTTGGTAAGCTATAACACAAGCTATTGTCATAAATCCTCCAGGAGGTAATATGAATATTAAAGCTGGTTGCCAGAAGCTTGGAACTATTGATATATCAAATATTGTTCCACTTCCTAAAATCTCTCTAATAATTCCTAGTATTGTTAAAGCCATTGTAAATCCTAATCCTGATCCTAGTCCATCAAACATAGAATCTATTACACTATTTTTAGAGGCAAAGCTTTCTGCTCTTCCTAACACTATACAGTTAACAACTATTAATGGGATGTATAATCCTAGTACTTTATAGATATCTGGAACATAAGCTTCCATCAACATTTGAACAACTGTAACTAGAGAAGCTATAACCATAATAAAAGCTGGTATTCTTACTTTATCTGGTATTGCTTTTTTTATAATAGAAATAATTGTGTTTGAACATATTAAAACTGCTGTTGTAGCAAGACCCATTGACATTCCGTTTATTGCAGAAGTTGAAGTCCCTAATGTTGGACATAATCCTAATAATAACACTAATACTGGGTTTTCTTTTATTATCCCGTTTATTACTATTCCTAATTTACTTTTTGCCATTATTTAGTCACCTCCGCATAAGTAGATAATACTCTTACAATTCCTGCGTGCACTGAGCTTGGAGATATTGTTGCTCCAGCAAAGGCATCTACACTTTTATTAAATTCATAATCTTTATCTCTACCTATCCAAAGTTTTTGCCACTCTTCACCTGTAATTTTTGCTCCTAATCCTGGAGTCTCTTGGTGATTCATAACTTTTAATCCTGTAATTTTACCTTCTAAGTCAACTCCTAAAGAGAAATTGATGTTTCCACCATATCCACCTTGAACAACTGTAACAACATATCCAACTTTTTCTCCATTTTCGTTGAAACCTGGTATAAATTTAAAATCATCTTTTTCTATTATTTGAGCTTCATCAAATGTTTTAGCTATTGGAAGAACTAATATTCTTGCATTATTTTCTGCATTTATATTATTTTGTTCTATTGTTCCTTTAGTCATTCCATTTACTCCTGCTAAAAGTCCAGCAGAGATTGCAGCTATTATTAATAAAACAGATCCAAAATGTATAAATCTATTTCTTTCCATTAGCTTTCACCTCCCCGAATTTTTTAGGCATTGTATATCTATTAATTAATGGTACTACACCATTCATTATTAATATAGAAAATGCTGTTCCTTCTGGGTATCCACCCTTCATTCTAATCATTGAGATTAAGAATCCTATTCCGAAGGCATAGATTAATTTTCCTTTTTGAGTTGCTGGACTTGTTACCATATCAGTTGCCATAAAGAAAGCTCCTAGTAAAAGTCCTCCTGAAATAACTTGCATTACAGGATCTGCTCCAAATAATCCTGTGATTACTGCTACTGTTCCTATTATAACAGCTGGCATTTTCCAATCTATTTGTTTTTTATAGATTAGATATGCTCCACCTAATAATAGAGCTATTGCTGAAGTTTCTCCTAAACATCCTCCCATCTTACCAATTAGAGCTTGAACATACATATTTCCCTCTCCAATTAATCTTTCAGATACAGGAAGATTTCTCTTCATGGCATCTAGCATTGTAGCCCCTGCTACTCCATCTAAAGTGAAAGTAGTTATTGCTACTGGCCAAGAAGCTTGTATAAATGCTCTTCCTACTAAAGCAGGGTTAAATACGTTACCTCCTAATCCTCCAAATATCATTTTTCCTAAAGCGATAGAAACAAATGCTCCTATTGCTACAAATGGTAATGACATATCTACTGGTATTACAAAGGCAAATAAAATTCCTGTTACAATAGCACTTTTATCATGTAAAGTACACTCTTTATTTCTTATTTTGTTAAATAAAAATTCTGTTAACATACAGAATATAACTGAAACAGCTGTAACTATTAATGCTCTTAATTTAAAAACATAAACTGACATTATTAATGCTGGTATTAAAGCAATTATAACATCTAACATTACTTTGTCTACTGTTTCTGATGTTCTTATGTGAGGCGAAGGCCCCATATTATATGTATTCACTGTCTTTCCCTCCTTGCTTGTTATTTCTTAGCTCTTAATTTAGCTTTTCCTATTTTTATAGCTTCAGTTAAAGGTCTGTTTGCTGGGCAAATGTATGCACAAGATCCACACTCGATACAGTCCATTAAGTTATGTTGAGCCATAACTTCCCATTCACCTTTTTTAGCTGATCTTGCATAGATAAATGGTACCAAGTGCATTGGACATACATCTACACATTTTCCACAACTAAGACAAGCTTGAGGTTTACAATAATTTGTTTCTTCTTTTGTTAATGCTAAAAGACCTCCAGTACCTTTTATTACTGGAACTTCTTCTGTAAATTGAGCCATACCCATCATAGGTCCACCCATAACAAGTTTGTCAATTTTTTCTCTTTCTACTCCACAATAATCTAATAATTCAGAGAATGGAGTACCTATTGCCACTTTTAAGTTTTTAGGTTCTTTTATAGCTTTACCAGAAACAGTAACTATTTTCTCAATAAGAGGTTCTCCTAGTACAACTCCTCTATATATAGCTGCAGCTGTTCCTGTATTTTGAACTACAACACCAACAGATGCTGGTAATTTTCCTGATGGAACTTCTCTGTTTAATACAGCTTTTATAAGTTGTTTTTCTCCTCCTTGAGGATATTTTGTGTGTAGAGGCATTACCTCTATACCTGTTCCTTCACAAGCTTTTTTCATACTTGCAATAGCTAAAGGTTTATTTTCTTCAATCCCTATTACAGCATTGTTGATTCCCAAAATTTTCTTAATAATTTTTATTCCTTCAACAATTGCCATTGGATCTTCAAGCATAAGTCTATTATCTGAGTTTAAATAAGGCTCACACTCTGCTCCATTTAATACTAATGTATCAATTGGAGAATCTTTTGGTGGGTTTAACTTAATATGAGTTGGGAAGCTTGCCCCTCCTATTCCTACTATTCCTTTTTCTCTTATAAGTTTTAATAGGTCTTCTTTAGATGCATCTTGCCAATTCTCAATTTTTTCAAGCTCACACCATTCATCTTTTCCATCATTTTCAATAACGATAGTATTTGCTTTTCCCATTAAAGGAAATACACGTTGCTCTATTCTTTTTACTGTACCACTAACAGATGAGTGAATAGTAGTAGACATAAATGCTGTTGAATCAGCAATTTTTTGTCCTTTAAGAACTGTGTCCCCTACTTTAACAAGTGGGTCCAAAGGAGCTCCGATGTGTTGTTGTAATGGTATATATACCATTTTTGGTGATTCCATTTTTTCTGTTGCTTTTGTCGCTGTTTGAACTTTGTTATCAGGTGGATGAACTCCCCCTCTAAATCCAAAAAACTTCATACAAATTCTCCTTCCTTAAACTTATATAAAATTTATTTTTTAAAAAAACTTGCCTCATTCAGTTTACCATAGTTTAACTAATTTAACAATGTTTTTTTATTTTTTGTTCTATTTTTTTACTTTTTATTACATATTTGCATCAATCTATCAAGTGATACTCCATCCAACATCCCCATAATAATATCACTTGTGTGAACTAAGACTTTACTTACTTCCTCTTCTTCTTCCTTAGAAAATCTACCAATTACAAAATCAACAATCTTATCTTTATCTTGACTTTGTCCAATTCCAAACTTAACTCTTAAAAATTTATCTCCCATATGAGAAATTATTGATTTTATTCCATTATGCCCACCAGCACTACCTTTTTCCCTTATTCTAAGTTTTCCTAAAGGAAGTGACATATCATCATAAACTACTATTAGATCTTCTTCAACATTTAACTTATAAAAATTAATAACTTGAATTATTGAATTTCCACTAAGATTCATGTATGTTTGTGGTTTTAATAAAAGTACCTTCTCTCCTTTATAGTTTGCTTCACCTAAAAGTCCATTAAATTTTTCTTTAAAATCGTATACTTTTAGCTTCTCCGATAACTTATCTATTACCATAAATCCTATATTATGTCTTGTTTTCTCATATTCTTTTCCGGGATTACCCAGTCCAACTACTAATTTCATCTATAACCTCTCTTGTTCTCAATTATACTCTTTAATTTCAAAAATTCAAGTTTTTTTTATAAAAAAAGCTGATATTATCAGCTTTTTTTACTTTATTATTTATTAGCAACATCCCTTGCAATAATGCTTTGCAAGTCCTCCTAGAGATGTTTCTCTATACTCTTCTTTTAGATCCCTACCTGTTTCTTTCATTGTTATAACAACCTCATCAAAAGAAACTGAGTGAACACCATCAGTATAGATAGAATAGTTTGAAGTATCTAATGCTCTTGCTGCTGCTGATGCATTTCTTTCAATACAAGGTATTTGAACATATCCACCAACAGGATCACAAGTAAGTCCTAGACTATGCTCAAGTGCCATTTCAGCTGCATACTCTATTTGATCAATACTTCCACCCATTAAAAATGCTCCCATTCCTGCTGCCATAGCACAAGCTGTTCCAACTTCTGCTTGACAACCAGCTTCAGCTCCAGAAATACTTGCATTTTCTTTAACTATATTTCCTATTAAACCAGCTACTGCTAATGCTTTTACTACTTCATCATCTTTCAATTCATAAGCTTCCTTTAATGTATATAAAGCTCCTGGTATTACTCCAGCAGCTCCACAAGTTGGAGCAGTTACAACTCTTCCTCCACCTGCATTTTCTTCTGAAACTGCTAAGGTATAAGCAAATAATTTTCCTCTAAAGGCTCTAACTTTTCCCTCTCCTCTAGATTTTTTATAGAAAGTAGATGCTCTTCTTTTTAATTGAATGCTTCCTGGTAAAATTCCTTCTGTATTTATCCCTCTTTCAACAGCTTCTTTCATAGCTGCCCAAATAGTTAATAAATAATCTTTTATATCTTCTCCTTCACATTCAAAAACATATTCCCATAACTCTTTTTTATTTTTTTTACACCAATCTATGATATCGCTCATCTTAGTTAAAGGATATACTTTATTTCCACCATTTCTTTCTTGTCCCTCTTCTACAATAGTTCCTCCACCAACTGAAAAAACTAACCAAGATTTCATTTCTTTGTCATTTTTATCAAATGAAATAAATTTCATTCCATTAGTGTGGAAAGGATGAACTACTTCAGGTTTCCAAATAATCTCTACTCTTTTTGGAGCTAAAGTTTTTTCTATTATCCAGTCTGTTAAATGCCCTTTTCCAGTCAAGGCCAAAGATCCATATAACTCAACTTTGAAATAATCAGCATCTAAATTTTCTTCTTTAAATTTTCTTGCTGCTCTCTCTGGTCCCATTGTATGAGAACTTGATGGTCCATTTCCTATTTTAAATAATTCTTTTAAAGAGTCCACTTTTTTCCCTCCATAATTAAATAAATTATTGTCTTATCTCTCCTGAGAATTTTGTTTTAATGATATTTAATATTTTATCTTGAACTTTTATAATATCTTCTTCTTTTAAAGTTCCATTTTTATCTCTCATTACAATACTTATTGCAACTGATTTTTTACCAGTTTCTATATGTTCTCCTCTATAAATATCAAATACTCCTACTGACTCTACAAAGTCTGAACTTTTTCTAATAGCATCTACCATATCTCCAACAAGAACTTTTTCATCTAATACAATAGCTAAGTCTCTTGTAACTTCTGGATATTTTACTACTCTTTCATATTTTATTTTTTTACTCATATATTGTTTTAATAAAGATATATTCATTTCAGCAATATATGCTCTTTCTCTAACTATATCCATTTTCTCTGCAACTTCTGGATGAATTTCTCCAAATGTTCCAACTACTAATTTTCCTACCATTACATCAGCAGCTCTTCCTGGGTGGAAGTTTGGATTAGTAGTTCTTACTATTCTATATCCTTTTATTCCTATCTCTTCTAAATATTCCTCTACAAAACCTTTTAATATATAGAAATCATAAGCTTCTGGTTTTGGATTCCATAGAGATTTTTCATCTCTTCCACAGATTCCAATTGCCATATGGATATCCTCTTTTGCTAATAGATCATCAGTTTTTTCAAATACTTTAGCAACTTCAAATATTTTTATAGAATCTTGATTTCTATTTAGGTTTTCTCTAATATTATTTAAGATACTATATATTAAAGTTGGTCTCATCATTGCCATTGTTTCTACTATTGGATTAAGAATCATTATTTCTTCTTTATTTATATGTAACATCTCTTTTACTTCTTTAGGGATAAAGCTATAGTTGATAACTTCTTGTAATCCTATTTTAGCTAAAGCATCTTTTGACTCATCCATAAGTCTTATGACTTCATTCTTTTCTCCAGCTGATATATCTTCTACTGGCATTTTATCTGGAATATTTTCAAAACCATACATTCTTATAACTTCTTCATATAAATCTGCTGGTCTTAATAGATCTCCTCTATAACTTGGAGGAACTATTTCTAATTTTTCTCCACAATCTTTAACTTCTAAATTTAAATTAGTTAATATTTCTATTATTCTTTCTTTTTCTATTTCTTTTCCAGCAAATCTTCTTAATCTTGCTATGTCTAAAGTAATAGTTCTTGATTGATATTTTTCAGGGTATACATCTACCATTTTTCCAACTGATTCTGGGTTTGCAAGTTCTAGTATTAAATCTGAAACTCTATCTAATACTGTTGGAACATTTTCAATATCTGTTCCTCTTTCGTTTCTATATCCAGCATCACTTGTTATTACAAATTTTCTTCCAGCTTTTCTTATATATTCAGGAACAAAGTAAGCTACCTCTACAAATATATCTGTTGTATCTTCTTTTACTCCACTTCCCATTCCGCCTATAATTCCTGCAAGACCAGATGGCTTTTCAGCATCAGCTATCACTAATTCATCATTTACATCTATCTCTTGCTCTGATAAAGTAACTAGTTTTTCTCCAGCCTTTCCTCTTCTAGCTACAAGTTTTCCTCCAGCTATCTCTTTTAGATCATAGATATGGATTGGTTGATTGTATTCAAACATTACAAAGTTTGAAATATCTACTATATTATTAATAGGATTTAATCCCATTGCAAGTATTCTTTTCTTTAACCATTCTGGAGATTCTCCAACTTTCACCCCACGGATTACTCTTCCAGCAAATCTTTTACATCTTTCATTGTCTTCTATCGAAATATCTAAAACATCATCTGTAAAATTAATGTTATTTAATTTTTTTATTTCTGGATATTTTACCTTTCTTCCATAATAAGCGGCAATCTCTCTTGCTATTCCTATATGAGAAAGACAGTCTGGTCTATTTGGAGTTATCTCTAATTCAAATATAACATCATTTAATTTAGCATACTCTCTATATTCCATTCCAACTGGAGCATCTTCTGGAAGAATTATTATTCCATCGTGATCTTTTCCTAGACCTAATTCAGCCTTTGAACAACACATTCCAAAAGATTCTACCCCTCTTATTTTACTTTTCTTAATTTTGAAATCTCCAGGTAAAACTGCACCTATTCTTGCAACAACTACCTTATCTCCCTCTTTATGATTTGGAGCTCCACAAACTATTTGAATAGGTTCTTCCTCTCCAACATTTATTTTTAATAATGATAGTTTATCTGCTTCTGGGTGTCTTCCATATTCTACAATATGTCCAATTACAACATTATCAAGATACTTACCTTGAACCTCTATTGCCTCTACCTCTTGACCTATCATTGTTAAAGCTCTATCAAGCTGTTCTATATTTTCATTTACATCCACATATTGTTTAAGCCATTCTAATGAAATTAACATTTACTCCTCACTCTCCTACTTACTACTTAAATTGTTTTAAAAATCTTGTGTCATTTTCAAAGAATGCTCTTAAATCATCTATTCCGTGTCTAAGCATAGTTATTCTTTCTATACCCATACCAAATGCAAACCCTGAAACTTCATCTGGATTATATCCAACTGATTTTAATACTTCTGGGTCTACCATTCCACAACCCATAATTTCTAACCAACCACTGTTTTTACAAACTCTACAACCTTTTCCTTTACAGATAACACATTCTACGTCCATCTCTGCACTTGGTTCTGTAAATGGGAAAAAGTGAGGTCTAAATCTTACTTTTGTATTTTCTCCAAAAACTTTTTCCATAAATGTAGTTAAAATTGCTTTTAAATTAGCAAAAGAAACATCTTTTCCAACCATTAATCCTTCCATTTGATGGAACATTGGAGTGTGAGAAACATCATAATCTGGTCTATAAACCTTTCCAACACAAACCATTCTAAAAGGTGGTTTTTTCTCCAACATATATCTTACTTGTACTGGAGAAGTTTGAGTTCTTAAACATACCTCATCAGAAATATAGAAAGTATCTGTTATATCTCTTGAAGGGTGAGATTCTGGTATATTTAAAGCATCAAAGTTATATTTTACAAGCTCTATTTCTGGTCCATCTGCCACATCAAATCCCATATCCATAGCTATTTTCTTTAATAAATTAGCTGTTTCTGTCAATGGATGTAATCTTCCAGGAACTGTTTTCTTTCCAGAAAGTGTTATGTCAATCACTTCTTCCTCTAATTGTTTAGCTTTTAACTCTTTTGTTATTTCCTCTTTTTTAGTTTCGATAAACTCTGTTATCTCCTGTCTAATTTCATTTAAAAGCTGACCAATCACTGGTCTTTCTTCAGAAGAAAGATTTTTCATTCCCTTAGAAATCTCTGTTACTAATCCTTTCTTTCCTAAATATTTAACTCTAAAATCTTCTACTTCCTGTAAAGTAACGAGTTTTAAAATTTCTTCTTTTGCTTGAGATTTAAGCAAAGATAGTTTTTCTTTCATTTTCCCTCCTGTAAAGATTATTTAATTTCTTTATGAATAATTTTAATTTTTTTGTTTTCTTCTATGTTGATAACCCCGTAGCTGCCACTAAGGACAGCTCCAGGGTTAAATAAAGTTATATTCTCTTTTTCACTTAAATATGGAAGATGAGTATGTCCAAATACAACTATATTTGCTCCCTCTTCTCTTGCTTTTATCTCTAAATTATGATAATTTCTTTTTACTCCATAAAGATGACCATGAGTTAATAAAAACTTTTTATCTAATATATTAAAAATTTCTACATCTTTAAAGTCACTATCATAGTCACAATTTCCTCTAACAGTAAAAAATTCTATATTAGAAAATGCATACTTCATATCCTCTACATCTTCATAACCATCTCCTGAAAATAATACTATCTGAGGATTTTCTTCTTTTATAATTCTATATAAACGTTCAAAACAACCATGAACATCTGACACTGCTACTATCTTCATATTTTTTCCTTATCATTAAGCTATAAATAATGTTGTTTCTGCTTGCTCCATTATTTTTATACCAACTTTTTTTGTTATTTTTTCATATAAATATGAATTACTTA
>NZ_JARHZE010000081.1 GCF_029258315.1 Fusobacterium sp.
TTATCTTAAAAATCTTCTATAATCCTGATTAGTAAAATGTGGGTTTCCTTTCATATATTTAAAAATATGTTTTTGATTAACCACTTTTATATCAGCATTTATTAGTCCTGTTTTTAAAGAAGCTATTCTTTGAAAAGCCCCTCTACTTAAATCTAATTCTCTACCATATTTTTTTCTAAAAGAGCCAGTATCAGTTACAACAACCTTTACAGATTTTCCATTAGCTCTATTTGTTACTTTTAATACTGTACCAAACGGATATTTATTTGAAGCACAAGTTAAATCATCAGAATCAAAAATATATCCACTTGATGTTGGTTTTCCATCAAACCCCTTGCCATACCAACTAACTGTATAAGCAAAAAGAATATTAGTCATTAAAAACATAAATAAAATAATTTTTTTCATATTTTTCCTCCTGTTTGATATGCTATTATATCAATAAAAATTTTTTTTGTAAATTTTTTTATTTTTAAGCTATTAAAAAAATAGTAAAAATTTGACTAATATTAATAAAAGTGTTATACTTAGATGACTACAAAAATGACTGATCAGTCATTTAATTTTTGGGAGGTAAATTTATGAAAAAAACTCTTATGGTTTTAGGTCTTGGAGCTATTCTTGCTCAAGCTTCTTTTGCTAATTCTATCGGAATTGGTTATGGAGTAACTGATCCTATTTTTAAAAATGATGAAAAAGGATATATATTACCACTTGTAGATTATGAATACAATGGTTTCTTTATCAGTGGTGGAGATGCTTATGGTTTAGCTCTTGGATATAATTTCTTTGAAGCTGACAACTATAAATTATCTGCTTACATTCTTCCTATTGGTGGATATGAAGTAAAAGCTAAAGATATGGATTCTGGTTATAAAGGAATCGATGATAGAGATACTCAAGTTATGGGAGGAGTAGAATTTTCTTATACTTTCCTTCCTTGTGAAGTTAACTCTACAATGGCTATCGAAGCAGGTAAAGAGGGTGGAACTGCTAGCTTCAGACTTAGCAGAGCTTACAATATTACACCTAATTTCTCTTTAGTTCCTACTGTAAGCTATACTTATTATAATGATGATATAGTTGATTATTACTTTGGTGTAGACAGACATGAAACTAGACATAAAAATTCCGCTTCTTATAACATTAACAATACTTACGAAGGAAAAGCTGGTTATAGATATGGTGTAGGAGTTTTAGGAAATTATAAAGTTTCTAATAGTTTCTCAGTTGTAGGATTTGCTGGAGTAACTAAACTTTCTACTGAATTATCTAATTCTCCAATCGCTGACAACGATGTTATCACTGCCGTTGGTGGAGGAGTAGTTTATTCTTTCTAATTTAAAGAATACTATAATTAAAAAAAATTCTGATTTAAAAATTTTTAAATCAGAATTTTTATTTTATACTATTAATTTTCTATGTTTTACTTCTTTATTATTTTTTACTGATAAAATCTCAGCTAAAATTTCAACTGCTATCTCATATGGAGTTCCATTTGAAAAATCTAAACCAATTGGTGCAAAAAATTTATCTTCTGGTATCTGATATCCCTCTTCTAATAACTGTCCTCTTACTTCCAAAACTTTTTTCTTACTTCCTACCATTCCTATATATTTATATTCTTTATTCAAAATATTTTTTAAAGCTACAAAATCAGATTTATGTCCTTTAGTTACAACTACAAAATAAGTATCCTTATTTTCTGGCAATTCTTTTATTAAGGTTTCAAAATTACCAACTACAACTCCATCTCTATTTTCTTCTTCTCTATCATCAAAAACTACTACATCAAAAGAGGAATTATTTAAAAGTGATTTTAAATTTCTTCCTATATGTCCAGCTCCTATAATAACCACCCGATCATTTGGTTTTAAAAATTTAATAAAGCCTTTAACACTTCCGCCACAACTCATCTCTATTGAATTTTTTCCATTGCCATTTAAATCAAATTCAAAATATTTATTCTCTTGATTTTTTATACACTCTTTTGCTAATTCAATAACTTTAAGTTCTATTAAACCTCCACCAATAGTTCCAATTATTCCCTCTTCAAAAACTCCCATAATTGTTCCAGCTTTTCTTGGAGTAGCTCCTTGTGATTCAATTAAAGTGACTAAAGCTACTGACTGATTATTTTTTATTTTATCATAAAGTGTTTTCAATATAAGTGTTTCCATCTTTCTTCTCCTTCATAATTTTATAAAATATAGCTTTTAAAACTGCTCCACCTAAAGCTCTAGCTTTATCTGAAATAGTAAAACAGTTTTCTTTTTCATCCAATCTAGGATCAATATCCCCTATCTTCATTCCTTTTTTTACTAAATATCCATCTCTTATTGTCCCTCTTAAAACTCCACTTATTTTTCCTCTCACCTCTACATTATCTACAAAACCTATTATTTCATTTTTTTCAACTATATCCCCTATTTTTTTTATTGAAAAAAATCTTCCCACTTCTGGAGAATATATGACTCTATCTTTTGACACACCTTTTATCTCTCCCGGAATTCCTGTATTTTTTAAAGCTCTTCCCTCTGTTATGATTCTTCCTAGATTATGTCCTCTCATAGTTTCTATAACTATATCAACATCTTTTCCAGCCTCAAATCCATCTCCCAAAGCAATAGTTATTGGTGCCATACTTCTATTTGTCCCTAAATTTTTTTTAGCAATTATACTATCCACTACTACATCTGGTTTTAATTCTTTTATAATTTCTCCGCTCTCATCAACCATTATTGGAATAATTTTTTTATTCCAACATAACTGCATCTCCTCTTTTGAAAAAACTTTTTGACACTTAATCCCTTCTACCTTTGTTCTTCCATCATAGATGGCCTCTGAAAAACAAACTGTTCTTCTGATCGAACTAGGTTTTTCTATATCTAATATAAGAATTTTGAATCCTGCTAAATATAAAGATTCTGCTACACCAGTAGCTAAATCCCCACCACCTCTTATTATTACCAACATTTATTTTTTCTCCTTTTTTCATATTATAACATAAATAGATTTTTAAAAAATATGTATATAAATAAAAATATTTTATTGTTAACCTTTTCAAAATAAATGATACATCTTTTTTAGAAAAAAATATATACTTTATTCAGAAATATTTTTTGGAGGTTTTAAATGAATATTGAAAAATTTATAGATAATGATATTACGAAGGAAGAGGCATTAGAACTTACAAATTTAAAAGGAAAAGATTTAATAAAACTTTTTTCTATTGCTAATGAAATAAGAGAAAAATTTTGTGGAAATAAAATAGAAACTTGTACCATTACAAATGCTAAGTCTGGTAAATGCTCTGAAGATTGTAAATTTTGTGCCCAGTCAGAAAAATATGATACCCATATAAAAACCTATCCTTTAAAAAATTTAGAGATTTTAAAAGAGGAATGCAAAGAGGCTATAAATCATAAAAGTGATAGATTTGCCATTGTTACAAGCGGTAAGGGAATAAAAAAAGGAACTCAAGATTACAGCACTATTCAAAATTTTGCAAAAGAGATGTCAAAAGATATTGAAATTTGCTGTTCTATTGGACTTTTAGATGAAGACGATTTAATAGATTTAAAAAATTCTGGTGTTTCTCGTTTCCATTCAAATATCCAAACATCTGTATCATCATATAAAAAAATTGTAGCAACTACACATAAGGTTGAGGACAGGATAAAAACTATAAAATCTGCCAAAAAAGTTGGAATGAAAGTTTGTTGTGGAGGAATTATTGGAATGGGGGAATCTTGGGAAGATAGAATTGACATGGCCTTCACTTGTAAAGAGCTCGATGTTGATGCAATTCCTCTAAATATTTTGAATCCTATAAAAGGTACTCCTTATGGAGAAAATGAAATTCTTTCAGTTGATGAAATATTAAAAACCATTGCTATTTATAGAATTATTTTAAAGGATAAAAATATTAAAATTGCTGCTGGAAGAGAAAATATTTTAAAAGATTTTATGGGAAGTGCTTTTTTGGCTGGTGCAAATGGTTTAATGATTGGAGGATATTTAACTGTAAAAGGTAGAAGTATTGAAGAAGATTTTACTTTTATAAAAAATATAAAAAAACTTTGGGAAAAATAATTTATATAATTATAAAAAATTTCCTAATTTATGATATAATTTAATAAAATTTTTTAGGAGGTTTTAAATTATGTATAATCCTGATTACTTAATGATGACAGCTGGACCAACAATGGTCAGAGAAAATGTAATGAAAAAAAGATCTATATTTTTTGGAAATCCAGATATAGATGATGACTTTTTTAAATTTTACGATGAACTTAGAGAAAAAACTGCTAAAATTTTTGGTTGCTCTAAATCAAATATGATTTTTTTAAGTGGTGAAGGAATGGTTGGACTTGATAGTGCTTGTGCTTCTTTAACTGAAAAAGGCGATAGAGTTCTAATAATTGAAAATGGACTTTTTGGATCTGGTTTTGCTGATTTGGTTAAACTTTATGGGGGAGAAACTGCTACCTTTCATTTTGATACAAAAAATAAAATCGATTTAGAAAAATTAAAAGATCTTTTAGAAATAGATAGTGATTTTAAATTTGCTACAGTAGTTCATTGTGATACACCTACTGGAGTATTAAATGATATTGAACCTATTTGTAAACTTTTAAAGTCCAAAGGAATTTTAACTGTTGTTGATACAGTCGCTGCCATTGGTGGAGAATTTTTTAATGCTGAAAAATATGGAGTTGATATAGCTCTTGGAGGTTCTCAAAAAGTTTTCTCTGCTCCTCCTGGATTAACTATTCTTTCTGTTAGTGATGATGCTTGGAAAGCTATTGAAAATAGAAAAACATCTATCCCTTCTTTTTATTGTAATCTTTCTTACTGGAAAAATTGTGTTGAAGAAAAATTATTTCCATATACAATGCCAGCTAGTGATTTAATTGCGTTTGATCAAGCTATTGATAATATACTAGAAGAAGGAATTGAAAATGTTGTTGCTAGACATCATAAAGTTTCTAAATATTGTAGAAATAAAGTTCAAGAACTTGGTTTAAAACTTTATCTTGAAGATGGTTTTTCTCCAACTGTAACATCATTTTATGTTCCTGAAAATTTTACTACAAAAGAATTTATAAAAGAATTAAAAGAAAAACATAAAATTCTTATCTCTGGATCATTTGGAGAATATTCTGATTATATATTGAGAATAGGACATATGGGAGAGTCTGCTAAAATAGAATATATCGATCAAGTTATATTAGCTATTAAAGATATTTTAAATAAATAATATACTTTTTTAAAAAAATACTGTATAATAAGTTTGAAATCAGTATTTAAAATACTGAAATAATTATTTTATTAATGACTATATACATTAAATTATTAATAAAACTTGGAGGATTATTTATGAAAGATGGATTAAAAGAGGGTATGACTCTTACTCACACTAGAATTGTTGGAGCTGATGAAACTGCTGCTAAAGCTGCTTCTGGAACTTTAGATGTTTATGGAACTCCTTTCTTAGTAGCATTTATGGAAAAAACTTCTCTTGATATTGTTGCACCTTATTTAGATGAAACTGAATCAACAGTTGGAATTTCTATGAATATGAAACATTTAAGAGCTAATAAAATTGGAGATGAAGTTGTTTGTAAATCAACTTTAACTAAAATAGATGGTAGAAAATTAACTTTTGAAGTTGTTGCTACTTATAAAGATATAGTTGTTGGTGAAGGAGTTCATGAAAGATTTGTAATAAATATTGAAAAATTCCTTTCTAAATTAAACTAATAGATTATAAAAAATCCAAGTAAAAACTCTTGGATTTTTTTATTTTCTTATTTTTATTAATTTTAATAAAAAATTGACTAAAAATATTAAAAATGATATAATATAGCAATCAAAATATGACTATATGGTCAAAAATATATTTTAAAGGATGTTTTATGAAAAATATTTTAAAAATAAAGAAAAATTTACAAAAAATGCTTTCTTCAAAATTTCATAAAAATATAGATCTTAATAATCTTAAAATAATGAATGAAGGTGAATATCTTAATGCAGCAGTTTTTAGATATTATGATGGAGAATTAGATCTTACTATTAAAGACTTTTCCACTACCCCTTGGATTATTAAAAATACACTGGGAAGATTATTTGTTCTTAGAGAGGGAAGTGCTTTAAAAAAGCTTTCAACTAACCCTTCAATCACTAAGAATGTTATTTTTTTATCTGATTATACTTTAGCTTTCAATTTTATAGAAGGAAAGCCACTAAAAAAAATAAAAGATAAAACTATACCTAAAGAATTTTTTGTAACACTTGAAAAAAATATAATGGCTATACATAAAAAAGATATTGTTCATCTAGATCTTAGAAATCTTGGAAATATCATTATGGGTAATGATGGCTTACCTTATATTATTGATTTTCAATCATATCTTTCAATAAAATATCTTCCAAATAAATTAAAAAATATTTTAAAAGGTGCTGACATCACTGGTGTTTATAAATGTTGGGAAAGAAAATGTTCTGAACCTTTAGATCAAAAAAGAAAAAATTATTTTGAAGAGTTTAAAAAAATTAGAAAAATTTGGATTTTTAAAGGTTACCCTTTAAAAAGATTAAAAGAAAAAATAAAGTCTTTAAAAAAATAAGGAATAGTTCCCTTTTTTCTGGGAACCATTCCTTTTTTATTAGTCTATTTTTACTAAATTAATTTTTACTGGCAGAGCATAAGTTGTAGTGATTTTTATTATTGTTTCACCATTCTTAATTTCTACTTTTACATCTTTATTTTCTTTTTCTAATTTATATTTACCTTTTAATATGATTGATGAAGTATGAGGTATTGATTCATTTCCATTCCATTTTCTTGAGTAAATATTAACTTCTTTCATATTTCCTTTTTCATCATATTGTGTTTCATCTATTCCTTCATACAATCTTAAATCTGGATCAACAAAACTTATTTCTAAACTTTTATTTTTTGATGCTAATAATATCATCGAAGGAATATCCACAGATTTTATAAATTTATCATTTTTTATTTCTCCACTTTCAAATAGTGCATATCCTTTCATTCCTGATATTTTATCTTCAACTATATGAGCTCTATAATCCTTTTGTAATACTTTGTATCCACTATCTTTCTTAAACTTTTCTTGCTCATCTTTATTTCCCTTTATTAAGATAGAAAATTCATAAGATTCATCCTTAGGAGCTTTATTATGATTTATATAAGCTAGTTCAAAATTATTTTTTGTTGGTTTACCATTTTTATGATTATAAGAGTTTTGTAATCCCTTTTTATAAACTACCTCTCCATCAACTATTTTATATAAATTATTTTGACTATCCAAAATAAAATTATTTTCAGATATTTTTTTATTTTCAAAAGTAACTTCTTTTTCGTTTAAATAATTTTGAAATAATGTAGTATGAGTTTCATTTTCACCATCATTATTTTCTATATTACTTCCTAAAAGAATAGCTCTATTTTCAAAGAAGAAAACAGATTTTCTAGCTCTATGAGATCCATTATATTTTGCATTTTCATGTAATTTCATCGCAAACATACCATTATTATTTAAAGAGTTTCCTCCAGAATATGTTTCATCTGAAATAAGCATCTCTTCAATTCCACTTTGAGCATCAACTTGTGAAAGTGAGGATCTTAATTTTTCTAAAGGAAGATTTATTGCAGTTGTTCCTGGATAATGAGCCCAGTTCCATCCATCTGATTCAAATCCACTTTCTTTTAAAGAGTTTTCTACTATTTGGAAAGTTCCATAACTCATATATCTTCCATATAAATTATTTTTTACATATGTTTCATTTCCTACTAAGTATCTACTGAATCCTTTAACCCCAGCTAACCATTCATCTCTTCTTTGTAATTGTAAAGAACCCATATTCATAGTCCAAGAACCATTTGGAGCTTTTTCTTCTTTAAATCCTAATTTTCTTAGTTCATCTGAATATTTTCCATCTGGAGATAATCTTAAATAAGCCTCAGCTAAATCTTTGTCAACTCCCTCTTCTCTTCCAAAAGCTGTATATCTAAATATATCATCTGCTATTTCAAATATATTCTCTGGATGTCTTCCTGTAAGAGTTAATAACCAAGTTTTTTTATTTGAATAAACTCTTGTCATCAACATAGCATTTTTTACAATTTCATAAGCATTTTTATCTAAAGCAAATGGTGTATTTCCTAAATAATAGATTATTGGAGCCAACCCTTCATATGCCCCTTTTGCATAAGCTGGATAATTTTGCATATGATGGAACATAGAACCATCTTTTTTAAATCCTCCTATAAGTCCTGGAGCATAATCTATTGATTTAGTTAGATATTTATTAAACTGTCTTAATTCTTGACCTATATTTTTTTCATCCTCATTTAATAAAATTCCCATTAACATTCCTGGTAACATTGTGTTTAAAATATCAGCATTAACACCTTTTATTTTTTCTTCAGGAGTAAAAATAATTCCTAAAGCACTGTACCATCTAACCATTTCAGAAGCTTTTTTTAATTGCCCATCTTTTATTAAAGGAGCTTTCATTAAAAATACTGCTTGATATAATTCTCTTACTTGGTAACCTAAATGGTGAATTGTTCCCTGTCCACTTCCTCTTGACCAACCTTGATCATAAAGATAATCTAAAGCCTCTTTAAATATTGAATATATTTTATTTTTTTGGCTCTCTTTTTCAGTCGAATTATACATAAAAGCAAGTTCTCTTAACCATTTTCCATATTCTAAAATATATATATCTCTTAATTTTTCTTTTTGCTCATCATTAAAATCTCTATATACAACTATTGTCTGAGGACTAGCAATTGTTTTTGTTTTATAAAAGTCTAATTTTTTCTCATTTTCTTTTATTATTTCATCATTAACTTTAGTTTTCTTTAAAATATTATCTCTAAATCTAGTTTCAATACTTTTTATTCCAGATATTTCATTTTGAGTTAATGCTTTTCCTTCTAATTTTGTTATAGCATTATAATTTTTATAAAGAGACATCCAGTGAGTATTAACTGATGTGTCAGCATCTAAATTAACAAAATTTACTTGTTCATCCCTTGTATTATGTCTTGGATCTATTAATACACTTGGAATTATCTGATCTATTAAAATCTCACCTGATTTTTTTGGAGAAATTAATACAATTTCATCCATTCCCTCTTCTGGAGTTCCTGTCATATCTCTATCATATTGAACCCATATTGTTCTCCATCCTTGAAAATTCATACTCATTTCAAAAGAAGTTTTAATTTGGTGATTCTTTTTAAATTGGACTAACATTTTATCATCAAATGCTTCTTTATTATATACCCACATAACATAGCTTGATCTTGACTTTTCATAACCTCCATTTTTAAATGTAGAGTATCCAACATCCCCTAAAATACTTAGGGTATCATTCCCTTTAAATGTCCATTTTAAAGAGTTGTTACCATCTTTAGATTTAAGGTTTGTAATTTCTAACTTTGAAGTCTCACTCACTTTAATATTTTCAGGTATACCATTTTCAAATTGGTAGACTGTACTTCCATAAGTAAATACAATATTCAATATGAATATTAACATAATTTTTAATAAAGATTTCTTTTTCATCATTCTGCCCCTTTTTATATCGGTATTATTTTTTTTAGTATACATAAAAAAAATATTAAAGTAAATATTCAGTTTTCTATCATCATTTTTCATAATAAAAAGGACTAAGATCATCAATCTTAGCCCCTGTTTTTAAGAGTTTTCTTGCTCTACTATACCAAAATATTTTCCTGGTGACATTCCTTCATACTTTCTAAAAATTCTAATAAAAGTATTTGAACTATTGTAACCAGTTAATTCTGCTAAATCCTTTATTCTTAGATTTGGATTTTCCCTCATAAGCTCCTTAGCTTTTTCAATTCTATAAATACTCAAATAATTTTTAAAATTATCCCCTATAACTTTTTTGAAAAGTACACTTGTATATTTAAAAGAATGCCCTAAATAGTCAGCTAAATTTTCAAGTGAAATATCTACCATATAATTCTCTGCCAAATATCTCTCTATTTTTATTTTTACGCTTCCTATATCATTCTCTTCTTCTATTTTTATTAACTTACATATTTTCAAAATCTTACTTTGGAATACTTCTTTTAAAGTTACTGCATCATTTATTTCAAGAATTTCATTTATATTATAATCTTTTACTTTAATATCTTCATTTATTTCTTGTAATTGTATAAATATTCTATTTAAAGTATTATATAATAAAACTCCAAATTCTTTTATATATTTTTTATCCATTGAACTACTATTTTTTTCATTAAACATCTCATCTATTATTCTTTTTACACTGATCTCATTTGAGTTTAATGTTCTTAATATTAATTTTGACTCTAATTCAATAGGATAATAATATTTATTAAATGTATTTTCACTTATTTTTTCTTGGAAAATAACTCTTTCCTGCTTAAATATATATTTATAATCAAGAATTTTTTTAGCTATTCTATATGCTTTTGGCATCTGTGAAACATCATTATAAACATTTGTAGCAACCACCGTAAAATTTAATCCAAAATTTATATCAATATCTCTAACTAAATTTTTAAGTGCTTCTTCTAATTTTTCTTTTGGCAATAACTCTTCCATTATAAAAGCTATACTTTTATAATCTATATCTACAATCTCACAAGTAATATCCTTAGAAAAATATTTTGAAATTACCTCTTTTGACATATTAAACTTATCAAAAATATTTTCCACAGCCTCTATATCATAGATTTCCATTATCATAACTCTGTATTTATTTACCTTAAATATTTCAGATTCCTCTTTTAAAAATCCTACTCCATCATTTTCAGATATTCCAATCAGATAATCTTTTATTTTTTTCTTTTTTTGATAATTTCTTAAAGAGATCATCCTATTTTTTAGAGTTTCATTCATTGTTTCAATCTCTTCGATTTTTGTTTTTATATAATCTATCTCTTTTTCTTCTTTATTTTCTTCATACCCCAATTTTTTTGCCAATTGTTTCATAGGTTTTACTATAAAAGAAATAGCTAATAAAAAGATTCCATATAAGATTCCAACTATAGAAAAAACTTTTATACTTTCATATATAATTATTTCAAAGATATCTATTTGTGGCTCTAAATACAATAAAGTAAAATCAAAAGATGGATCATAAAATATATGGGCTCTTTTTCCCAAAATTTTTGTTATATATCCATTAGAACCAATAATTTTATACTTATCTTTTTCTAATATTTTCACAAGCTGTTTTTCTATTTCAGAATTTTTCTTATTATAATTTCCTATATTTATTACTTTGTCCTTACTAAATATATACCAATATTTCCCCTCTGGAATTAATTCTGATAAAAATATATCTTCATCTAATGAAATAATATATGATATTGTGTCATTTTTTAAAGTCAAACTATCTTCATAATAAAGATTAATATTTTCTCCATCATAATTTATATACTCTTTTCTATCTTCTATATCTTCTGGAAATCCCAGTGAACTATAAAAACTTTTCTTATCTATCGTCCCAAAAGGTGTTATTACAGAAGTAGAAATATTATCAGTCATATTTAAATAATAACCTATCTTTCCATAAATGGTATTTCTTTTCACAAGTTCTTTAAAAAGTTTTACCTTGGTAAAAGGGAGATTATAATTATCTGATAAACTTATAATATAATTATTAAAAGCTTCACTGGATTTTAAATCATATAAAGTCATACTAACTATTTCTGATTTTTTTCTTATATTTTCATATAATCTACTTGTTTTTGATTCTATATATCTCTCTTCTTTTGTAAGTTCATTGTATGAGTTTAATGAAATTATCACACAAGAAAAAAACATTACTATAATGAATATTATTTTTTTTGTTTTAGTTTTTAATTTTTCTTTTATTAATATACCTATACCCTTTAACACTTTTTTCTCCTTAGTATACAGTGATATCAAAATACTATTACACAATTTTTGTCTATGTTCATTATATTATAACATTTTTTCTATTTTTTTCATACATTTTTTATAAAAAAGAGTCAATAAAATCTTTTTATAAAAGTTATAAAAAATTTTATAAAATAAAAAAAATCCCCCAATATAAATTTCTTTATACTGGAGGACTTAATTTTAAAGTCCAGTATTTTCTACTGTCATCACAACAGAAATTCTTTTATTAAATTTATTTCCGTTTTCTATTACACCTATGCTTAAACCATCATTTATATTTCCCAGTTTTTCAGCTCTTAATCTGTAATATTTTTCATTTGCTTTCACTTTATCAAAAGCTTCATTGATATTTTTTACAATTTTGTTTTCAGAAATAAGAACTATTAATTGTTCTGCACCAAATAGTGCTGAACTTGTATTATAATCTCCAACAGTTATAATCTGTCCTTTTTCTGTTACATATTCCCCTTCTATTATAGATATATTGGATGTTAAAGAAGCTCTTTTTATTTCTTCGGAATTATCCCCAAATCTATCAAAGAAATCATACTCTCTTAGTTGAGAAATAAATTCTTCATTCATCAATTCCCAAGAATCCCCTAATGCGACTTTCTTGTTTTTATCTAAAAGTGATAAAATTCTTTCCTCTGCATCTTTAACAGAAAAAACTCCATGAATTAAATATCCCTTATTCAATAAAACACTACTTAATCTATCTAAGTTTTTCTCTTTGTACCATCTTAAATTTTCTTCCATTTTATCACCTAGTATCCTAGATTATCATTTATTAATATAATTTTTGTTTTTCCAAATGGTCTATTACCACTTCTAATAACTGAAATAAGATTACACATTCTCATTCCTGTCATACAATCTTCACATTTTCCTGTAAAATTACAAGGTGTTTTGTGGTTTAATCTTTTAGAATTAAGTGGTCCAACATAATAAAGTCTTTCATATCCCTCATGGATATCCTTTATTATTTTATTTATTCCTGTTATTACTATAACATTTTTTGGACCGTATGCCATTCCTGCAACACGATTCCCCCCAGAATCCATTTGCATAAGCATACCATCTTCTGTAATAGCATTTGTTCCTGTTACTAAATAATCACTTAATAAAGATTCTCTCATAACTTTTACTGTTGCATCCCAAGTAGGTTGATTAAATCTTTCAAAAAAACTATACTTTTCACTTCTAAATTCTTTAAGAAGTCCTGTCATACCTAGTGTGACAGAACCTCCCATACTTATAGAACTTCCTTCTGGAATCATTTTTAAAGTTAGTTTTTCAGCTTCATGGACATTTTCTACTATCTCCACTTCAAATCCATTTTTTCTTAAATTTTCAACTGTTAACTCTAATTTATCTTGTAAATATATTTTTTTTATTTCTTTCATAATTCCTCCAGAAATTTACTGGCTAATTATTAGTCATTCTTTTTTTCAGCAGCTTCTCTTCTTGCTCTTAAAGTTTCAGCGTTAGCATCAACTTTTTTCTTAGATAATGGATATACTAACATAAACATTACTACAACTAATGAGAATAAAGTTGCTGGTGCTACTGTTGCTAATCTATAAATTCCATCTAGAACTTCTTGAGTTTGCTCTTTAACTCCTGCTTGGAATCCTATTATTGCAAGTGCATATCCAACTAAACTACTTCCTAAAGCTTGACCAACTTTTCTAGAGAAAGAGTAGATTGCATAAAGTGTTCCATCTTCTCTTTTTCCACTTTTTATTTCAGCGTCGTCAATAACGTCAATGATTGCTCCCCAAATAACATATCCAAAGAATGTTACCCCTGAGAATCCTATTGAAGCGATACTTACATAAACCCAAGGATTTTTTACATGTAAGAAACTTAATACTGCAAATACTAATGCTGCAAATCCTACTGCTAAACTGATTGCTTCTCTTTTTCCTAATTTTTTAACAATAAATGTTACAACTGTTGCCATTCCTAAAGCTATTCCTAATTTAATAGCGTTGTATGTTGATAGTGCTGCTGGCATTTTGAAGTAGTAAGCATATAAATAAGCATTTACTCCACCTGTTAAAAGGTTACCAAATATTAAACAAACTGTTCCTCCAAGTATACCTATCATAGCTCTATTACTAAATATCATTTTTACTGATTTGAAGAATGAAATTCCTTCTCCTTTTGGTAAAGGTGGAACTTTTATACGCTCAGTAGTACAAGTATAACAGATATAATAACAAATTAAAGCTATTACTGAGATTCCTCCAGCCATCATAGGGAAGATATTTCCATTATTTCTTATTAATACTTGAGTAGCTCCATTATTTATTACACGCTCATAAATTACAAGTGGTCCAAAGAATCCTACTATAAATTCTCCAATATAAGCTCCAATTGCTCTAAATGTAATAAGTGATTGTCTTTCATCTGGTTTATCTGTAATAGCTGATGCCATTGCTCCGTATGGAATATTAACTCCTGTAAAACAGATACTTCCATATAATAAATAAGTGATATACATATAGATTATTTTAAAAGTCATTGACTGATCTCTTAAAGCTGATTGGTACATTAAGAAACTTGCCATTGCTACTGGGAATGACATTATTCTTATCCATTTTTTAAACTTACCGTCTTTTCCTTGAGGTGTTACGTCAATTATTCTTCCCATTGTAACATCTGTAAACGCATCTATAAGTCTTGACACAAGGAACATTGTAGCAACTACTTTTGGTTTAACTCCCCATACTTGTGTATAGAAAACCATTAAGAATTGGCTTACAAATACTAACATGATATCGTTTCCGAAATCCCCAAATAAATACCCTATTTTATCTCTCATACCAAAAGGTCTGATCGCTTTATTGCTTTCCATAAAAAATTTTACTCCTTCATTCTTCTTTCTAAATAATTTTTTGCTTAACTCTTTTTATATTGATCTTACCAATATTTTTTCCACTCTGGTTTCATTATTCTAACTAAAGCTTCCATATAGTAGTAATCTCCCCAAATACAACATTCGTTTACTCCTGCTCCACCTGGTTTACTGTAAACAGCCTCTGTTAATAGTCCATTAGATTCCTCTATATTTTTAGTTGTGTATTTTGTTATTAATGATTTCATTATTGCTTTTACTGCGTTATCATATATTTTTTTGTCTGGATCTGTATCTGGTAAATATTTTGCCATTTCTAACATTCCACAAACTGCTATTGCTGCTGCTGATGTATCTCTTTCCTCTCCAGAAGTTTCATCAAATACTAAGTCCCAATAACAAACGTTATCTTCTGGTAAATGATTTAAGAAGTAGTTTGTTACTCTCTTATATAATGTTACAAATTTTTCATCTTTTAAATAGCTATATGCTAGTGGGAATCCATATACTCCCCAAGCTTGTCCTCTTGCCCAAGCTGAGTCATCTCCAGCTCCTTGTGCTGTAACTCCTTTTACTGGATTTCCTGTTTCTGGATCAAAGTAGAAAGTGTGATGTGTTGAACTATCTTCTCTTACTACTACGCTAGCTGCTGTATTTAAGTGTTTTGTTGCTATTTCTCTGAATCTTTCTTCACCTGTTACTTCAGATGCCCAGAATAATAAAGGCATATTTAAGTTACAGTCTATTATTAATCTGTATGCTGTTGGGTCATCTAAATCTCCCCAAGCTTGAATAAATTCACCTTTCTCTTTATATCTTCCTAAAAGATGTCTAGCTGCTTTTATTCCAGCATTTTTTGCTCTTTGGTTTCCTGTTACTTTGTAAGCAGCAACTACTGAAGGAGTGTATAAGAATCCTAAATCGTGGTGATTTACTGCTACTTTGTTATCTATTCTTTCGTCATAGCTTTTTACTTGGAAAGTTGCTATTTTTCTATATCTTTCCTCTCCAGTTATCTCATAAGCAAGCCATAACATTCCAGTCCAGAATCCACTTGTCCAGTCGTCCCATTCACCAGCATTCGCTATTCCTGGATATACATAGTTTACACTACAAGGTCTTGGGAATCTGTTGATAAATGTTTTTGTATTCCCGTCTATCTTTTTTAATGCTTCGTGTAATGCACCATAAAGCATTTCTTTTGGAAGTTCTACTTCTTGAGAAAATTTTTCTCTAACTTCTTTTCTTAATTCCATTTTCGCCTCCTAAAAATATTTATTAAAATTCAAACTTGTCTTTATATTTTACTGCCCATTCTCTTAATTTATTTTCAAGATCTTGAGCTATTTTATTTTCAGAAACATCTTCTATTTTTATTGGATTCATTTGATAAGGATCATTTATATTATCATATAGAAGTCTTTCTGTTCCATGGCTCATTGTATAAGCTTTATTAACTACATATGTATATTGTTTTGTTCTGATTCCTCTCCATCCATATGCAGTGTTATCTTTTCCGTGGCTTCTAAACTCTTCTATTGCTCTCATTTGTCCTGGATATCCAGAAATAATTGCATAATTTTCTACATCATTTCCTGTTAAGATAACCTCTTTTAAATCTTTTCCTTCCACTGTATTAGGAACTGGTAACTCCATTAGAGATAATATTGTTGGCATTATATCTACACCGTTTAAAACTACATCTGTAGCTCCTTTTACAAATTTATCTCCATATTTAATTAAGAAAGGAACTCCAACAGATTCTTCAAACCAAACGTGTTTACTCCATAATCTATGGGCACATAACATTTCTCCATGATCTGCTGTTAAAACTATTATTGTATCATCATATATTCCATTGTCTTTTAAATTTTGGATAAGTCTTCCAAAGTTTTCATCTACACCAGTTACTGCTGCAAAATATTTTCTCATAACTTCTTGATATTCATCATCTGTAAAGTTTAATCTTGGATTAACTGATAAAGTATGATCTGTTACATCTGTTAATAAAACGTTTGGATTAACTTTAAACTTCTTTCCTTTATACATATCAACATATCTTTGAGGTACCAAATCCAATGGTGTATGTGGTGGATTCCAAGAAATTATTAATGAAAATGCTTCATCTTTATTTTTATCAATAAATTCTATTGCCCTATCTGTTTCATGTTCTACTGACCATTGATCTATTTGTATCATCTTATTATCATCATGCCAGTAATGTGGTTTTAGGTGATTGTCATAAGCACCATATGAGTACCAGTAATCAACTCCATGTCTTTTCTTTCCAGGTGGAGTATAAGCATCCCAGTCTCTTGCTCCTGAACTTGGATTTTCTTCAAAGTTTATTTCAGAACTATCTAAATGCCATTTTCCAATATAACCTGTTTTATAACCATTATCTTTTAAAACATCCATTAATGTAATATCAGTTTCTCTTAAAGCTACATCTTTTAATCCTGGTTTGCAGTTTGTCCATACCCCGTGTGTTACTGGGTAAGTTCCTGTAAACATAGTTGCTCTATTTGGTGAGCATAATGGACAAGCACTTATAGCATTATCAAAGCTTAAAGATTCTTTTGAGAAATTGTCAATGTTTGGAGTAATAACTTCATCTTTTTCCATAAATCCCATTGCATCTCTACGCCACTGATCTGCAAAAATAAATAACAAATTTGGTTTTCTCATAAAATCACCCCTCTATTTTCACTGTCTTTATTTTTTTTCATTACAGGATGATTATAACTAAGACAAAATCAAATGTAAATCTCCACTATTCATATAGAATATTGCATATCTTGCTTATACCTTGATTTTTAAAGAAAAAAAGAGCTTATTCAGCTCTTTTTTCCTCTAAAAAATTATCTTTTTTTATATTTTTTTGTTTGTTTTTTGACTATATTTTATTTTATTCGTTAAATTTTTCAAATTTTTAACTTGAATATCATATATAAAAATCATGTGTTTTTTAAATTTCATATTTAAATTATATTCTTGTATGTTAGTATGTAATTTTATTTTTTCATGGATTTTTGTATACATTATTCCATATTCATTTCATTTGATATTTATTTCATTTTTCACTATAATGAACTATTTTTAAATAAGTTGAAAAAATTTTATAAACCTTTATTTCATTTTTATTATTTTTCTATAAATCTCTTATAGGCCTGTTTTTGAATTTGTTTTGCTTTTTCTAATCCTGCTATATCTAAATGATAAAGATATTCTTCCCACTC
>NZ_JARHZE010000114.1 GCF_029258315.1 Fusobacterium sp.
TTTAAAAGAAAATGAAAGAAAAATATTGTTTTTATAAAAAAAATATGATAATATTATTTTGAGGTGAGAGGATGTTAAGTGTAGAGAGATATAACCTTATATTAGAACTGATAAAAAAAAGAAAAAATATAAAACTACAAGAGATTGTAGAGGAGTTAAAAATCTCTGAGGCTACTGCTAGAAGAGATTTGAATTTTTTAGAAAATAAGAAAAAAATAAAAAGAATACACGGTGGAGCTGTATTAATAGAAACAAAAGAAGAGGATATTGGATATAAAAAACTGATTAATATAGAAGAAAAAGATATTATAGCAAAAAAAGTTTTAGATTATATAGAAGATGGACAGATGATATATCTTGATGCTGGAAGTACAACAGGAAGTTTAATAAAATATTTAAATAGCTATAAAGAATTGAAAATAGTTACAAATAGTTTTCATCATATAAAGGAATTATTAAAATTAAAACATAACGAAGTATATCTTTTAGGTGGAAAGATGAAAGAAAAAACAGGGGCTATGATTGGTGGAATAGCAGTTAATTCACTTAAAAATTTTAATTTTGATCTAGCTTTTTTAGGAGCTAACGGGGTAAATGAAGATGGATATTTTACACCAGATCCAGATGAAGCACTTGTAAAGATAGAGGCTATAAAAAGAGCAAAGGAAAAATTTTTCTTATGTGATCACACTAAGTTTTATAAGAAAAGTTTTATAAAGTTTGCAGATTTAAAAGATGGAAAGATAATATCTGATAAGGATATACCAGAGGAGATAGGAGGATAAAATGATTTATACAGTAACTTTAAATCCAGCTGTTGATTATTATATAGGACTTGAAGAATTTCAAGAGGGAGGACTAAACCAAGCAAAAACAGCTTACACTTTACCAGGTGGAAAGGGGATAAATGTATCTAAAGTTCTTAAAAATTTTGGAGAAAAAAGTGTAGCCTTGGGATTTGTAGGTGGATTTACAGGAGATTATATAAAAAATGATTTAAAATCTGAAGGGATTGAAGAAAATTTTGTAAATATAAAAGATATGACAAGAATAAACCTTAAAATAAAAACTTTGTCAGATGAAAGTGAAGTAGCTGGAAAATCTCCAAATATAAATGATGAAGAATATAAAGAATTTTTATCAAAGACAAAAGATATAAAATCTGGAGATATTTTAGTTTTATCTGGAAGTATACCGAGTTCTCTCCCTCAAAATATATATGAACAAATAATTTCTGAACTACCTCAAGGTGTGAAAGTTATCCTTGATACAAGAGGGGAAACTTTAAGAAAAGTTTTAAAAGAGGGAATATTTTTAGTAAAACCAAATAATCACGAATTGGAAGATTTTTTTGGAGAAAAATATTCAACTGATGAGGAAATTATAGAGGCTGGAAAAAAATTAATGAAACTTGGAAGTGAAAATGTACTTATATCTTTGGGAAAAGATGGATCTATCCTTATAACAAAAGATGGGGTATATAGAGGAAATGTACCTAAGGGGGAATTAATCAGTTCGGTAGGAGCTGGGGATTCAATGGTAGCTGGTATGATATATGGGATTTCAACAGGAAAAACAATGGAAGAATCATATAGATACGGGATAGCCTCTGGAAGTTCCACAGCTTTTTCTCAAGGGTTGACAGATTTTGAAAGTATGAAAAAACTATTAAATGAAATAGAAATAAAAAAAATCTAGGAGGTAAAAATGTTAAAAGATATGCTTATTAAAAATTGCATGAATTTAAATCTTAAGGGAAAATCAAAAGAAGAAGTCATAGATGAAATGATAGATATGTTGATGGACAACGGAAGATTAAATGACAGAGAAGAGTACAAAAAAGAGATTTTAAAAAGAGAAGCTCAAAGTTCTACTGGATTAGAAGAGGGAATAGCTATTCCTCACGCTAAGACAAAAGCAGTAAAAATTCCAAGCATTGCCTTTGGAAGATCTTTAGAGGGTGTTGATTATGATTCACTTGATGGAGAACCGTCAAAATTATTTTTTATGATAGCTGCTCCAGCTGATGCAACAGACTCACACATAGAAGTATTATCAAAACTTACAACTTTACTATTAGATGATGACTTAAGAGAAAATTTACTTAAGGCTAAAACAAAAGATGAAATTTTAAATCTATTATTAAATGAGGGAAAGGCTAAAGAGGAAGAAAAAGAGGAAGAGTTGGAAGATGATAATCAAAATTTTACAGTTTTAGCAGTTACAGCTTGTCCAACTGGGATAGCTCATACATATATGGCAGCTGATACCCTTATGAAAAAAGCTAGAGAGATGGGGATAACTCTTAAGGTAGAAACAAATGGTTCTACTGGTGTAAAAAATAGATTGACTGATGAAGAGATAAAAAATGCTAAGGGAATAATAGTTGCAGCTGATAAAAATGTAGAGATGGACAGATTCCACGGAAAAAATGTAGAGATTGTTCCAGTTATAGAGGGGATAAAAAATCCTGAAAAATTAATAAGAAATGCAGTTGAACAAAAAGCAAAAATATATAAGGCTCAATCTGGAAAATCAGAGGGAAGTTCTGAAGAGAAAAAAGGATTTTATAAACATTTGATGTCAGGTGTTTCAAATATGTTGCCATTTGTTGTAGGTGGAGGAATATTAATAGCTCTTTCATTTATGTTTGGTATAAAATCAGCAGATCCAACAGATCCAAGCTTTAATGTAATAGCAAAATTATTAAAAGATATTGGTGGAGATAATGCCTTTTTCTTAATGGTGCCAGTAATGGCTGGATTTATTGGAATGAGTATAGCAGATAGACCGGGATTTGCACCAGCAATGGTAGCTGGACTTATTTCAGCAAATAATGGAGCTGGATTTTTAGGGGCTTTAATAGGTGGATTCTTAGGTGGATATATAGTTCTTTTATTAAAAAGAGTGTTAAGAGCTTTACCTGAAAGTTTAGAGGGATTAAAACCTGTTTTATTCTATCCAGTATTTGGAATTTTAATAACTGGGGTATTGATGTATAAAGTAATTTTAACCCCAGTGGCAGCACTTAATAACGGAATGACTTCTTTCTTAGGTGGACTTGGTACAGGAAACTTAGTTTTACTTGGAGTTATTCTTGCAGGTATGATGGCTATTGATATGGGAGGTCCTATAAATAAAGCAAGTTTTACTTTTGGTATTGCAATGATAGCAGCTGGAAACTATTATCCTCATGCAGCAGTAATGGCTGGAGGAATGGTTCCACCTTTAGGAATAGCTTTAGCAACAACTATTTATAAAAATAGATTCACTAAAGATGAGAGAGA
>NZ_JARHZE010000119.1 GCF_029258315.1 Fusobacterium sp.
CTCATTTCAATCTCCTTATTATAAAAGGCTTCATAATCACTATTTTTTATATTTTCCATAACATAATTTTCTGGTTGATAGGTTTGGATTATAACCTTTCCTTTTTTATCCCCTCTTCCAGCCCTTCCAGCAACTTGTGTTATAAGTTGAAAAGTCTTTTCAGAGGCTCTAAAATCTGGGAAACTTAAAATTAAATCAGCATTGATAACTCCAACTAAAGTTACATTTGGAAAATGTAAACCTTTCGCTATCATCTGTGTCCCTATCATTATATCATATTTTTTATTTAAAAAGTCAAAATATGTTTTTTCATAGAAATCTTTTTGTCTAGCTGTTTCAGAATCAACTCTTATAATTGAAACATCAAATATCTCTTTTAATTTTTCCTCAATCTGTTCTGTCCCTTTTCCACCATAATGTAGATTTTTGCTTCCACATTTACTACATTTTCCATAAAAATTTCTCTCTCTTCCACAATAATTACATTTTAATTTTTTTGTACTCTCATAATAACTAAGTTTTATAGAACAATGTTCACACTCCTCTATATACCCACAGTCTTTACATTGTATCATTGTAGAATAACCTTTTCTATTTAAAAGTAAGATTACCTGTTCCCCTTTTAATAAAGTATCCCTTATAGATTTTAAAAGCTCTTTACTAAAAAAATTATTTTCTTCATTCTTCATATCAACTATATCTATATCTGGCAACTCAATATTATTATATCTTTTATCCAAAATCTCAAGTTGAAATTGATTTTTTTTACCAAGATAATAACTCTCTATATCTGGGGTAGCTGATCCCATCACAATTTTACAATTTTCTAAAATAGCTTTCTTTATAGCCACATACTTTGCATTATATCTTGGATTAGTATCCTGCTTATAACTATTTTCATGCTCTTCATCTATTATAATATAGGCCAAATCTTTTACAGGAGCAAAAATTGCAGATCTAGCTCCTAAAACTACTTTTTTCTTTCCCTCTATTATATTGAGCCACTCTTTTTGTTTCTCCTTATCAGATATATTACTATGTAAAACTGCTACCTCATCCCCAAACTCTCTAGTAAATCTTTCCTTCATTTGAGGTGTAAGAGATATTTCTGGCACCAAAAATATACTTCCTTTTTTTTCTTTTAGACTATTTTTAATAAGTCTTATATATATTTCTGTCTTTCCACTTCCAGTGATACCTTTTATTAAAAAATATTTTTCATTTTTGTTTTCAATATCTTTTACTATACTTTCTTGATTTTCTGTAAGTTTTACATCTTCTGTTATTATTTTTTTTATCTCTTCTTGAGAATCAAACTCTCTTTCAAAAATTTTTTTCTCAAAAATAATATAATTCTTATTTACAACTCTTTCAATAAGTTTTTTATCAAATTTTTCTTCTAAAGATTTTTTAGAAAATCTATTTCTCTGTAAAAAATACTCATAAACTTTTTGATATTTTTCGCTTCCTAAATAAGATTCGTACTCAGTGTAATTAAAATTTAATTTTTTATTTTCTTCGTCTTCAAAACTTATTAAATTAATTTCTAAATATTCTTTTATCTCTTCAAGAGAAAAATTTTTCCTTAAAGTTGTCTTTGTTAAACTTATCTTTTCTCTTAAATAGTTTATAATTTTAATTTCATCATCTTTTAATTCATTCAAATCAATTAGAAAATTCAATCTATAAAATTCTTCATATTTTATTTTTAATTCCTTTGGAAGTGCTGCTGAAATAACTTGAGAAAAATTACAAAGATAATAGCTACTTATCCATAATAAAAGCTCTATATATTTTGGTGAAAGAGAAATTTCATTTTCAAGTTTTCTTTTTATTTCCAAAACCTTAAAATCAAATTTTTCTGTTTTGTCCTCTTGAACTATTAAAGCTCCTCTTTCTCTATTTCTAAAGCTAACTAAAACTCTATCTCCTATGTTATAAATCTCTTCCCTATCTAAATAAGTAAAAAAAGAATTTGTTCCATCTACAAACAATTTATAATATTTCATTTTTCACCCTCTTCTTTTACTCTAATATAACTTTTACTTCCTCTACCTCGAATAACTCTGTACCTGGGGCTGGATAAAACTCTTTTACCTTTCCTGTTCCTGTAATTTTTAAATCAATTTGATTTCCACTAAATATATCTACTACCTCTCTCATTGTTTTTCCTTTTATATCTGGCATTATATATATTTTAGTTTTTGTTGTTTGATAATTTATATTTTCTATATCTGTTTCAGTAATTTTTATTTTAGATATATCATCTGCAACAATTTCCCTTGTTATTGTAAGTCTTTTTATAATATTTGAAAATACTGGAGCTGCTATAAGTCCTCCTAATTTTCTAGCTACATTACTTGGTTTATAAAACATGATAAGTCCCACATATTTGGGATTATCTGCTGGGAAAGCTCCTATGAAAGATGTTAAATAATCACTTCTTAAATATCCACCTCTACCAGCACTTATCTGAGCTGTTCCTGTTTTTCCACCTATTCTATATCCTGAAACTTTTGCTCTTGCTCCTCCACCTTTTGCAACAACATCTTCTAGCATAGCTTTCATTTTTTCTGATGTTTCTTTACTTATAGTTCTACGAACTTCTTCTGGGGTATTTCTTCTGATTATAGCTCCTGTTTCACTATCTACTATTTTTTCCATTAAATATGGTTTATATAAAATTCCTCCATTAACAACTGATGAAAATGCCATTATCATCTGAATTGGTGTTACTACTATACCTTGTCCAAAGGCTGTTGTATTTTTTTTCAATCCGTCCCATTTTTTTAAAGGCATATGATAAGGAACTTTCTCATATGGAAAATCTACACCTGTTTTATTATAAAATCCAAATTTTTTAAGATAACCTTCCATTACCTCATTAGTAAATTCGTCACTTATTAAAACCATCCCTACGTTACTAGATTTAGCAAGTATATCTCTTACACTCATTATACCTTTTATAGATCTTGTAGCTTCCTTTATTGTATGTCTATATTTTGTAATTCTCCCATCTTTAACATCAAAAGTTGAATCCTCATTAATATATCCATCTTCAATAGCACCAGCTACAACTATTGGTTTAAATATTGAACCAGGCTCAAGCTGATTTTGAAACACCGGATTTCTAACAACTGATTCATCTTTTCTAAAAGTAGAAATTGCTAAAATCTCTCCAGTATTTGGATTAACTATTATTCCATAAGCTTCTTCTGAATCTGTTTCTTCAAACTGTTTTTTAATCTCATCATTTAAAAGATATTGTAAATCTTCCTCAAGTGTCAAGTAAACATCTTTCCCTTTAGATGAAACTGAAAATTTTTCTCTAGCTGTTGGAAGTGCAAAACTTCTATTTTTTACAGCTGAAACTCTTTTTCTTAAAACTTTTCCTTTTAAATAATCCTCATATTGTTTTTCTATTCCATTTATTCCAACTAAAAAATCTGAATCCTTTTCAAATCCCATTACACCAATAATATTTTGATATATCTCTCCTCTTGGATAGATTCTTTTAGCTTGTTCTTTTAAAATAATTTCATTATCTCTAAGCTTATAATCTTTTATAAGTTTTACAACTTTTGCTCTTTCTTCATTATTAAGCTCAACTCCCAAAAGCTTATATCTTCTTTTTTTTTCGATATCTTTTTCAAGCTCTGCTAAAAATTTATTTTTATCTCTTTTCAAAGAAAGAGTTGTAAAAAGATCTGATATAATCTTTTTAGTTTCCTTAGTTTTATCAAGCATATATGGATCTATTATAATATCATAAACATGTATATCATAAGCAATCTCTCTTCCTTGTCTATCATATATACTTCCTCTTTTTCCTCTAAATGTATAAACACTTTCCACCTGTTTTTTTATAAGTTTTTTATATTTAGCATTATCTATAATTTGAACTTTATACAACCTTAAAAATAAAATTAACATCAAAAGTACGATTATATCTATACTAGCTATTGATCTAATCATAAAATTTTGTTTTTTCCTAACTCTCTTCCATCTACCACATATCCATAGAAGATAAACCAAACTTGTTACTAAAGATACAATTAATAAATGGTTTTTTTGAACAATACTCCAAATTAAAAATCCTAAATTTGTTAATAATAATGCTATTTTAATTTTCTTCATATTTACTTTCATTCTTTCAATTTGCCTCATATTTTTTAATATTCTCTACCATAACTATATTATAACAAAAGTTCTATATAAAGTAAAAAATTTTTTTATTTTATTGAAGAAACAACTCTTTTCTGTTAAAATGTATTTAATAGATTAAATTATGTATAAATTGTGGAGGAATTTTATGAAAAAATCGACTTCATTTGAAAAAAACTTAGAAAATATTGATGAAATTATATCAAATTTAGAAAATGGCAACTTAAGCCTTGAAGAATCCATAAAAGAGTACGAAAAGGCAATGAAGTACATACAAACAGCCAAAGAAATTCTTGATACCGCTGAAGGAAAACTACTAAAAATTTCAAAAGATGATGATCAGATAAAAATGGAAAATTTTATGGAGGATGAAAATGCTTAAACCTTTTTTAGATGAAAAAAAACTATTTATTGAAAAAAATTTAGATTCTTTTTTGAATGAATTATCTTATCCAACTCAAATAGCTGAAGGAATGAAATATGCTGTTTTAAATGGTGGTAAAAGAATAAGACCTATTCTTTTATTTATGATTTTAGATCTTTTTAATAAGGATGAAAAATTTGGAGTTCCTAGTGCTGCTGCCCTTGAGATGATTCACTCTTATTCATTGGTTCACGATGATTTACCTGCTTTAGATAATGATGATTATAGAAGAGGAAAACTTACAACTCATAAAAAGTTTGGAGAGGCTGAAGGGATATTAATAGGAGATGCTCTTCTTACTCATGCTTTCTATATTTTAACTGAAAAAAATCTTCCTTTACTTTCTCCTGAAAAAATTGTCGAGATTATAAGACTTACATCTAGTTATGCTGGTATTAACGGAATGATTGGTGGACAGATGATAGATATTGAAAGTGAAAATAAAAAAATAGATATGGAAACTTTAAAATATATCCATAAAAATAAAACAGGAAAACTTTTAAGACTTCCGATTGAAATTGGATGTGTAATAAGCGAAGTATCTAAAGAGATAAGAGAAAAATTAGAAAAATATGCTGATTTAATTGGTTTAGCTTTCCAAATAAAAGATGATATTCTTGATATTGAAGGGGACTTTGAAACTTTAGGTAAACCTATTGGAAGTGATGCTGAACTAAACAAAGCAACTTATCCATCTCTTATTGGACTTGATGAAAGTAAAAAATTATTAGAGGATATAGTTAATGAAGCAAAAGAAATTATTAAGGAAAATTTTTCAGAAGAAAAAGGAAAATTGTTGATAGAACTTACAGATTATATCGCTTTTAGAAAAAAATAATCTTTTTTAAATAAAACTATTTAATATTCCATTTAAATATGTTATTATATAAAAAGTAAAGTATTTTACTAAAAAGAAATAGGAGGAAAATTATGAAAGTTAGAAGTGTTGTTGTTGCACACAGAGCACAAATGAATCCACAATTAGGAGGAGCTGTTGATGCTTTAGGAATATTTGACAATATGATTCAACCAATGTTCCCAATCCCTATGCAACATATGTCTATAATATTAACAATAGAAGAAATTATAAAACCAACTCTTTTTGAAGTTAGATTAAACGGACCAGAAGGAGATTTAATAACTAAAGGGGAATTTCAACCTATGGTAGATCCATTTGGTGTTGGTAAAAAAATATTAGATCTTGATAAATTCTTAATCCCTACCAGAGGAAAATATACAATTGAAGTGTTTGAAAAATTACCTGATAATAAATATAAATTTATGTCTGAACACACTTTATTTATAGCAGATTATCCACCTCAAAGACCATTCACTCAAGATGAAATTAATAAAATCTTAGCTGATGATACTGTTATAAGAGTTATAAAAACTGAATTCCAACCTGTTGGACTTGAAGAAAAAATAAAAATTCAACATAGTTTAGATCCTAATGTACCAGTAGAAGATGGATATATAACTATTCCTGAAAATAACAAATTAAAAGTTGGAGAGGTTGAATTAGATTTATTAGGACTTAGAAGACATCTTGATTGGATGTTTGGAAGACCTATTCCTAAAGCTGAAGATATGAAACAACCTGAAACTTCAACTGAAGAACCAAAAGCTAACTAATAGTTTAAGAGGAGATGAAATTCATCTCCTCTTATTTTAATTCTATTAATTTTTTTAATATCTCAACATTCTTTTCATTTTCTTCTGTTGGATTTTTCTTCCTTATCTCTTCATATATTTTAAGAGCTCTTTCATATTTTCCAAGCTTTGCTAAATTCCAACCGATCTCTTCCATTACCCAACTTTTATCAAATCCCTCTTTTTGTAATGAACTTTCAAGATGTTTTAAAGCCTCTTTATGTAATCCCATTCTACCTAAATTCCAACCAATTTCACTTTCAAGCCAACCATCAGTTTTACCATTTAACTCAAAAGCCTTCATCAAAAGTGTAACTGCCTTTCTATGCTTTCTTAATTTTCCGAAGTTCCAACCTAATTCACAATTAAGCCAGAAATCATCTCTTCCTTTTCTCTTAGCCCTCACTAAATATTTAATCGCTTCCTTATGATTAAATTTTTTTCCATAGCACCAAGCTAGTTGAAAATAAAGCCAAATATCATCTCTTCCTAGCTCTTCAGATAATAAAAAATTCTCTAAAGCATTTTCCAAATCATTTATTCTTTCATAGCAATATCCTAGATGTGAATATACCCACATATCATCTTTTTTATAAATTTTTGCAACCTTATAATAACTTATAGCCTCTTTATAATTTTCAAGATTTTCATATACAAATCCTATCTCTGTATTTAACCAGTAATCACATCTTCCGCTCTCTTCAGATTTTTTTAAATAATAAAGTCCTTCCTCATATTTTTCCTGTCTTCCCAGATTCCACCCAAGTTCTGAATTTTGCCAACTGTCATCTCTTCCTAATTTTTTTGACTGTTTTAAATAATATTCAGCTAATCTATGTTTTCCTATTCCACCATAGTTCCAAGCTAGTTCACAACAAAGCCAGCCATTTTCATCATATACACCCATTCCCTCTGCTTTTTTTAAATATTCTATGGCTTCTAATCTTCTATCTAACCTTCCTAAAACCCAACCAAGATTACAATACAACCAATAATTTGGTTCTGTTTCCTGCTTTTCTATATCCAATAAAATTTCTAAAACAACTTCATATTCTTTTTTATTTATTAAACTTTCAACTAATTTTTTCTTATCCATATATTTTCCTCTCTTTAATTAGGATTTATATATATTATACCATCTTTTCTTATTTTTTTTAATATTAGTGTTGACAAATTTTAAAAAAAAAGTTATACTAAATATTGTCAAAATTTCAAAAATTTAATATGTTATTAAAAGATGTTCTGCACAGTTAAACCATCTATAAAAAACTAGGTTACTTTTTGTCATCTAATATTTTTTGTAGAAAGCAGTCTCACCTGCTTTTTTTATTTTTTGTTATGAAAGGAAAAAAATGGGAATACGTTATAATAAAATCACTGATAAACATCAAAGAGAAATTGTTTTACTAAAGAGTCTACCTTGTAGATATGGAAAATGTAGCTTCTGCAATTATATTGAAGATAATTCTACAAATATCGAGGAAATTGATAAGATCAATTTAGAAGTTTTAAAAAATATCACAGGTGAATTTGGTGTATTAGAGGTTATAAATTCTGGTTCTGTATTTGAGATTACTCCAAATACTTTAGCAGAAATCAAAAAAATTGTTATTGAAAAAAATATAAAAATTCTTTATTTTGAAATCTATTACGGATATATTAACCTACTTGATAAAATAAGAGAGTATTTTAAAGGGATAGAAATTAGATTTAGAATGGGATTAGAAACTTTTGACAATGATTTTAGAATTAATTGTTATAACAAAAATTTTTCTTTAAATGAAAAAGATCTAATTTCTCTTGGAGAAAAACTTTATTCTGTTTGCCTTTTAGTTTGTACAAAGGGACAAACTAAAGAGATGATAGACAAAGATATCGAACTTGGACTTAAATATTTTAAAAATATCACTATCAATATTTTTATTGATAATGGAACTGTTGTTAAAAGAGACAAAGAGTTAGTAGAATGGTTTGTAAAGAAGTATCATCATTTAACCAACGATGGCAGAGTAGAACTTTTGATTGATAACAAAGATTTAGGTGTTTTTGAACAATAAATTTTAGGAGGAAAAATGAGAAACGAACTACTTTGGGGATTAATGTTAATTGTAAATTTTTTAAGCATCATTCTTATTTATAAAAAATTTGGAAAGATAGGGCTTTATGCTTGGATTCCTATTTCTACAATCCTTGCTAATATTCAAGTTGTACTTTTAGTAAATCTTTTTGGACTTAATACAACTTTAGGAAATATTCTTTATGCTGGTGGATTTTTAGTCACAGATATTTTAGCAGAAAATTACGGGAAAAAATCAGCTCAAAAAGCTGTGTATATTGGTTTCTTCTCACTAATTTCTACATCTCTTATAATGAAAATAGCAGTTTCTTTCGTTCCTATGGAAGAGGGAATTGTTATGTTTGAGGCAGTTAAAAATATTTTTGATTTTATGCCAAGACTTATGTTTGCGTCTTTATGTGCTTATTTATTCTCTCAATCTCATGATATTATAGCCTATGAGTTTTGGAGAAAAAAATTCCCACATACTAAACATATCTGGATAAGAAATAATGCTAGTACTATGATAAGTCAAATCTTAGACAATCTTATTTTTACAGCTATCGCTTTCTATGGTATCTATTCTTTTGATACTTTAAAAGAGATTTTTATTTCAAGCTATGTTATTAAATTTGTAGTTGCTGTATGTGATACACCTTTTGTTTATCTAGCTAATTATTTAAAAAATCATAATATGATTGAAGATATTGAAAAATAATTAATTTTAAGTACGAGTAAAATCGTACTTTTTTATTTTAATATTTTCTAAAAAAAACTGACTTGAAAATTTCAAGCCAGTTTTATATTTTTATTCTTTTACTTTAAAAATAATATTATCATTTTCAATATCCACTAGAACTTCACTCTTATCTTTTATTTCATTTGATAAAATTTTCTTAGCTAAAGCTGTTTCAACCTCTTTTTGAATAAATCTTTTTAATGGTCTTGCTCCATATTGTGGTTCATAGGCATTTGTAGCTAAATAATCTATCACTTTATCTGAAAATTCTATTGTAATATGTCTTTCTTTTAATTTTTCTTTTGTATCTTTTAATAAAGATTTTACAATATTTCTAATTGACTCTAGTCCTAAACTCTTGAATACAATTATATCATCTATTCTGTTTAAAAATTCAGGTTTAAATGATTGTTTCATTATTTGCATAACTTTTTCTCTTGTTTCTGGACTTAAATTAGGATCCTCTAATATTAAACTACTTCCTATATTTGATGTCATTATAATTAAAGTATTCTTAAAATCAACTACTCTACCTTGACCATCAGTAAGTCTACCATCATCTAATATTTGTAGGAAAGTATTAAATACATCTGGGTGAGCTTTTTCAATCTCATCAAATAAGATTACTGAATAAGGTTTTCTTCTTACAGCTTCTGTTAGTTGTCCTCCCTCTTCATATCCTACATATCCTGGAGGTGCTCCTATAAGTCTAGTAACTGAAAACTTATCCATATACTCACTCATATCTATTCTTACAATATTATCTTCATCATCAAATAAATTATAAGCTAGAGATTTTGCAAGATAAGTTTTACCTACACCAGTTGGTCCTAAGAAAATAAATGATCCAATAGGTCTTCTGCTATCTTTTAATCCAGCTCTTGCTCTTAAAATAGTATCTGATACAAGTTTTACTGCTTCTTCTTGTCCTATTACTCTTTGATTTAAAGAATTTTCAAGATTTAATATTTTTTCCTTTTCACTTTCAACTAATTTATTAACTGGAATTCCAGTCCATTTAGAAACTATATCAGCGATCTCCACATCAGTTACTTCTAATTTTAATAAAGAATGACTAAATTTACTTTCAATTGCTTCTTGTTGAGTTTTTAATTCTTTTTCAAGACTAGCAAGCTTTCCATATTTTAATTCTGCAAGTTTATTAAGATCATAATCTCTCTCAGCTTTTTCTATTTCTAGTTTAGTTTTGTCTATATCAGCTTTTAATTTTTTAACCTTTTCAACTCCCTCTTTTTCAACATCCCATTGAGATTTTAAAATAGATTTTTTAGAGTTTATTTCTGCTAACTCTTTTTCAAGAATAACTAATCTTTCTTTAGAAGCGTCATCTTCTTCTTTTTTCAAAGCTTCTCTTTCTATTTCTAACTGCATTGATTTTCTTGTAAGCTCATCTAACTCACTTGGCATTGAATCTATCTCTGTTCTTATCATTGCAGCTGCTTCGTCTATTAAGTCAATAGCCTTATCTGGTAAAAATCTATCAGAAATATATCTATCACTCAATACTGCTGCTGATACAATAGCCCCATCACTTATTCTTATTCCATGATAAACTTCATATTTTTCTTTAAGTCCTCTAAGAACTGAAATTGTATCTTCAACACTAGGTTCATCTACCATTACAATTTGGAATCTTCTTTCTAGAGCTGGGTCTTTTTCTATATATTTTCTATATTCATCTATTGTAGTAGCACCTATTACTTTAACCTCTCCTCTTGCAAGCATTGGTTTTAATAAGTTACCAGCATCCATAGCTCCGTCTGTTTTTCCTGCTCCAACTATTGTATGAATCTCATCAATAAATAGAATTATATTTCCATTTGATTCTTGAACTTCTTTTAATACAGCTTTTAATCTTTCTTCAAACTCTCCTCTGTATTTTGCTCCAGCTATTAAAGCTCCCATATCCAAAGAGAATACTTTTTTATTTTTTAGATTTTCAGGAACATCTCCATTTAATATTCTTTGGGCAATTCCCTCTGCTATTGCTGTTTTACCTACTCCAGGCTCTCCAATTAATATAGGATTATTTTTCGTTCTTCTTGAAATTATTTGAATTGTTCTTCTAATCTCTGTATCTCTTCCTATAATAGGGTCTATTTTCCCTTCACGAGCAAGTTCAACTAAATCTCTTGCATATTTTTCTAAAACTTCATATTTCGATTCTGGATTTTGTGAATCTACTTTTTGATTTCCTCTTATTGCTTTTACTGCCTCTTTAAATTTATTTAAATCTATTCCTAGATTTTGTAAACTTCTACTTTCTTCTAATAAAGAAATAAATATATGTTCTACACTTATATAAGAATCTCCCATTCTCTTCATTTCTTCTTCTGCTTTTATTAAAACTTTATTTGTAGCAGTATCTAAGCCTACATTATTATCTCCTGATACTTTTGGAAATCTTTCTATTTCATTTTGTAATTCTCTTATTAAAGTATCAGTATTTAAGTTCATTTTCTCCATTATTCTTGGTATAAGTCCTTCTTTATTAGTAAGAAGTGCCAATGCCAAGATTTCTGGTTTAATACTTGATTGACTATATTTTATAGCCAGTGCTCTAGCCTCATTTATTGCTAAAGCTGAATTTTCTGTAAAAATATTTGGATTCATATTTTACCTCCTTTATTACAGGCAAATATATTGATAATTTATTAAAATAATTCTAAACTTTCAAAATAGAACTATCTTTTTTACTTACACCACTATGACGATAAGATTTTTTAAAAAGTTTAAATTCTTTTAAAATTTTTTTCAAAATGAAAAAAATATCCTGATAAATTTTAAAATTTTCTGCCTTCTCTTCCAATCTATTTTATAAAAATTCTTCAGCCTCTCTATAATTTAATATTCATAATCCATTAAAAAAAGAGTACATAATATAGATTTCTCTCCACAAATTATTGTACTCTTTATAATCGCTAAAAATATTTTTATTAATTTTCCGATACTTCTTTGGAATATTTTTGATTTATCTTACTTCTTTTTTTATCCTCATACATCAATCTATCTGCTTTTTCTACCATAGATATAACTTTTTTACCATCTTTATCCCAAGTTGAACCGATAGCAACCCTTTTTTTATCTTCATTCAATTCAAAAGTAAGTTTTTTTAATTTTTCTTCAAATTTTTCCTTTGTAATATTTTCACAAATAACTACAAACTCATCTCCACCTATTCTATATATCTCCTCACTAGAAAAATAATGACTAATCTTTTGAGATATATCTTTTATAGCTTCATCTCCTTGAACATGTCCTAAAGTATCATTTATAACTTTTAAATTGTTAATATCTATAAAGATTACCCCTAAATTATGTGGCATTGAATAAGATATTCTTTCCAAACTCATAATATATCCATTTCTATTTTTTACCTTTGTTAAATCATCTTTATAACTTAATTTCTCTAAATATTCTCTTTGCTTTAATTGTCTTATTGTATTTCCTAAAAATAATGAAAATAATTTTATAATTTGTTCTGAAGATGCTAATTCTTTATTTTTTATATTTGTTGCTCCAAACAATCCTATAATTTCATTTTGAGTATTTTTAAGAGCTACAAATATTATCGAATTTATTGTGTCATTTAAAAGTTCTTTTTTTAAAGAACTAAGAAAAAAATCTTTTGCCCTATTGTTATTTACATTAACAATTTCTTCTTTATTTAGAACATCAACTATTTTTTGAAATTTACTTGCTGATAAAACTTTACATCTATCCTCTAAAGAATAACTATTTTCTGTGTGCCATTCATACTCTAGATTTATCGTTTCCTCATTTATTGAAAAAATATAAGTTCTTTCACACTGTAAAAATTCCCCTATTTCTTTTAAAAAATCACTAATCTTTTTATTCGCATCAATTGGTGTCTGTAAAATTTTAACACATTCTAATATAGTTTTATCTTCTTTTGTTTTTTTAGACTCTTTTATTTTTTTGTACATTCCTAATAAAAAATAAATAACAAAAAATCCCAAACAATATATGATTATCATATAATTTTTTATTAAATTATTTATAGAATAATCATATGATAAAATATATTTTTCATCAATTATTACAGTTTTATACTTCTTCTTTAATGGATGCTCTTCTTTATGTAGAAGTATGCTATCTGTTGTTTCCATTATTCTTTCCAATCTAAAATTTACATCATAGTCATTATCATGAAAATTTACTCTCTCTAGAAATTTTTCAAAAGGAACTACAATCCTAGAAATTCCCCAAAATATTTTTTTCTCCTCTAATTCTATATAAATCGGAGATTGAAATATAAAATAATTTTTCTTTTTTATACTAAAAATTTGTTTAGAAAAAAGCGGTTTTCCTGTTAATCTCATATGTTCTATTTCTTTTAATAGATTATTTCTATCAAGAGAAAAATCACTTGGATAACTTCCTACATCCTCACCTGTTCTAGAAATAAGTTTAGCTCCCTTCATCTCTCTCATCATACTAGAAACTATTTCAGCATTCTTTTTAAAATTTATTTTACCATCTTCAAATGAACTTATTCCTAATATCTCCGCTACACTTAAATCCTCTTGTATATGTCTTTCAAATCTAACTATCTTAGATTTTATACTAGTAAGAAATTCTTTTTCTATAATTATTTCACTATGACTTATAAGAGAAAAACAAATACACCAACTTAAAATTCCACTAAGTATAATTCTCCCAAAAATAAAAACTTTTTTACTCATAAAATTCCTTCTACCCTTTAGTTAAACTTTTATTTAATACTCTAATCTTATCAAATTCTACAATAAAACTCAAGAGTTTTATTAGGCAAAAAAGAAGTCCTATATTAAGACTTCTCTAGTTTTAAATTTTATTTATAATTATAATTTAAATCCTTTTTTTATAAATATATTTTTTACCTCTTCTAATCTTTTTGGATCTAAAGGTTCTATATCTTTTAAAGGATAGTCCATTCCTAATTCATCATACTTAAATTTTCCTAGAGTATGATAGGGAAGAACCTCTATTTTTTTTATAATTTCTTTGTATGGTACTAAATAATCAGCTAATTTTTCTAAAAGTTCATTATCATCTGTGATTGTCGGCACAACTACATGTCTTAGCCATACATCTTTTTTTATCTCTTTTAAATAATCTAAAAATTTCAAAGTATTTTCAAGTTCCACATTTGTTAAATCTTTATATACTTTTTCATCTATACATTTTATATCCAAAAGAACTAAATCTGTATATTCTAAAACCTCTTTAACCTTTTCATCAAAAATATATCCAGAAGTATCAACTGCTGTATGAACATTATTTTCTTTACATAATTTAAAATACTCTTTTACAAATTCTCTTTGGACTAATGGCTCTCCCCCTGTAACTGTAACACCACCATTTGGTCCAAAAAATCTTTTATATTTTAACATCTCTTGATATAGCTCTTCTGGTGTGTATTCTTTTTGTTTTTTTCCGAAATCCCAAGTATCTGGATTATGACAAAACTTACATCTTAGAGGACATCCCTGTAAAAAAGCAACAAATCTTATTCCAGGTCCATCTACTGTTCCAAAACTTTCTAATGAATGAATATTTCCTTTTATCTCCATCTTTCTCCTTATACTTTTTTCCTATTTTTAATATTATACTATTTATTTTCTATCTTATCCATTCTATTTTTCAAATTCCTACATTAATATATATAAAAATTGCTCTATAAAAAATTATAGAGCAATTATATTAAATAAAATTACATTCTTTGGTTAATAGTTCTTGATAAAACATCTAGTTGTTGTTCTCTAGTTAGTTTTATAAAGTTAACTGCATATCCAGAAACTCTGATTGTAAGTTGTGGATATTTTTCTGGGTGTTCCATAGCATCTTCTAATAACTCTCTATTGAATACGTTTACATTTAGATGTTGTCCACCTTGTGGAGTGAAGTATCCATCTAGTAATCCGATTAAGTTATTAACTCTTTCTGCTTCTTCTTTTCCTAAAGCTGCTGGAGCTATTGCAAATGTATAAGAAATTCCATCTTCAGCATGGTGGAAAGGTAGTTTTGATACTGATAATAAAGATGCTAATGCTCCGTTAGTATCTCTTCCGTTCATTGGGTTTGCTCCTGGTGCGAAAGGAGTTCCTCCTAATCTTCCATCTGGAGTATTTCCAGTTTTCTTTCCATAAACTACGTTTGAAGTAATAGTTAATATTGATTGTGTTGGTATAGAATTTCTATAAGTTTCATGAGTTCTTAAGTGGTTCATGAATTTTTCCATTACCATTACAGCTAAGTTATCAGTTTCTTCATTATTATTTCCATAAGGAACATAATCCCCTTCTCTTACGAAGTCGACGATCAATCCAGTTTCATCTCTTACAACTTTAACTTTAGCATTTTTTATAGCAGCTAATGAGTCAGCAACTATTGAAAGTCCAGCTATTCCAGTAGCTTGAGTTCTCTTGATATTTAAATCATGAAGTCCCATTGCAAATGCTTCATAAGCATATTTGTCATGCATATAGTGGATTATTTTAAGAGCATTTACATATACTCCTGCTAACCATCCCATCATATTATCAAATTTTTCCATAACATCATTAAAGTCTAGGTATTCTCCTACTGCTCCCTGATATTTTGGTGCAATTTGTTTTCCTGATTTTTCATCTCTTCCACCATTTAAAGCGTAAAGAAGACATTTAGCTAAGTTTGCTCTAGCTCCGAAGAACTCCATTCCTTTTCCAATTTCCATTGGAGATACACAACAAGCTATTCCGTAGTCATCTCCTAAAGTTTGTCTCATTAAGTCATCATTTTCATATTGGATTGATGAAGTATCTATTGAAACTTTAGCACAGAATTTTTTCCAGTTTTCTGGAGATTGAGTTGACCATAAAACTGTTAAGTTTGGCTCAGGTGCTGGTCCTAAATTATAAAGTGTATTTAAATATCTGTAAGAAGTTTTTGTAACTAAAGTTCTTCCATCTACACCTTGTCCACCTAATGATTCTGTTATCCAAGTTGGATCTCCTGAGAATAATTCATTATATTCTGGAGCTCTTAAGAATCTGATTATTCTTAATTTGATTATAAATTGATCGATTAACTCTTGAGCTTCTTCTTCTGTTAATACTCCAGCTTTTATATCTCTTTCGATATAAATATCTAAGAATGTTGAAGTTCTTCCTAAAGATGTAGCTGCTCCGTCTTGATCTTTTGTAACTGCTAAGTAAGCAAAGTATACAAATTGAACTGCTTCTCTTGCATCTTTAGCTGGTTTTGTAACGTCGAAACCATATGATGCACACATTTTTACAAACTTTTTCATTTCAGAGATTTGATCTGCGATCTCTTCTCTTCTTCTGATTGTTTCATCATCTAATTCTGCTACTTCTAGTAACTTCATTTGTTGTTGTTTATCTTCGATTATTCTGTCGATTCCATAAAGAGCAACTCTTCTGTAATCTCCTATTATTCTTCCTCTTCCATAAGCATCTGGTAATCCAGTTATAATTCCAGCACTTCTACAAGCTTTCATTTCATCAGTATAAACTTGGAATACTCCTTCGTTATGGCATTTTCTGTATCTTGTAAATATCTCTTCTGTCATTGGATCAATGTCATATCCATAAGCTTTTAATGCTTTCTCAACTACTCTTAATCCACCTTTTGGATAGATTCCTCTTTTTAAAGGAACATCTGTTTGAACCCCAACGATTACCTCTGAATCTTTTTCAATGTAACCAGGTCCATAAGCATCTATTGCTTGTGGTTTTTTAGTTTCAGCATCATAAACTCCATTAGCTCTTTCTTCAGCTAAAAGTTCAGTTAATTTATCCCAAACTTTTTGAGTTTTCTCAGAACTTTTCTTTAGAAAACTTTCATCACCTAAGTATGGTGTATAGTTCTCCTGAATAAAGTTTCTTACATTAATTTCCCTTTTCCATAATTCCCCATTAAATCCATTCCACACGTTCATTAATTTTACTCCTTTTCAATATTATTTGTGCAAAAGTTAATCTTTAATTTTAAAAGTATTTAAAAATTAACACTAATTCTTTGAGACTATACATTAGTCCTCAAAAAATATTAAAAAAAGAACTTATTCAAATCTATTCTAGGTTATTTTTTTACCTAAAAAGGTATCTGAATTTTGTTAAACTAATTCTAGCATACTTTAATTTTTTTGTAAAGTGTTTTTTTTATATATTGATTCTAATTTAATCACACTTTTTACTGATTATTTCATAGAATTTCGATTTTTTCTGTTCTAACTCACTATAATTTCCCTCTTCTTGAACCACTCCATTCTCGATTAAAATTATTTTATCATAATTTTTTAATAGAGAAAAATTATGAGTTATAGTCACTACTGTTTCATCTTTGAATATATTTCTAATATTTTTCATAATGGTATTTTCTGACAAATTATCTAATCCTGAAGTAGCTTCATCAAGCATTACCAATTTCGCTTCTTTTAAGAAAATTCTTGCTATTGATATTCTCTGTTCCTCTCCGTGACTTAAATTTATACCATCTACTCCTAAAATTGTTTGATATTTTTTAGGGAAACTTATAATTTTATTGTGAATGCAAGCTTTTTTTGAGGCCTCTTCTATTTTTTCAAGTGAAATTTCATCTGGATTTATAACCCTAATATTTTCTAAAATAGAGTCATTAAAAAGATTATTTTCTTTATTTATAACCCCTATAATTTTTAATAGCGAATCTTTTTTAATATCCTTTATATCTATTCCATTTATATAAATGTTCCCTTTTGTTGGAAAATAATTTCTCTTAATAAGATTAAAAATAGTAGTTTTTCCCATTCCACTTTTTCCAAAAATAGCCACTTTTTCCCCTTTTGAAATTTTAAAACTTACATCTTTTAATATATATTCTTTATCTTCAGAATAAGCAAAATATACATTTTTAAATTCTAAACTTTCAAATTTTCCATTTAAATCCATCTTACCATCTGGTAAAGTGGTATTTAAATCAAGCATCTCTTCAAATCTAGTAATTCCTACCATACCCCTTTGATAAAGATCTATAAGTCCTAAAAATCTCATAATAGATACTTTAAATCTATCTACAAGTAAAAGAAAAGAAAAAATTATTCCTAAACTCATCTGATCTTTTATATACAAAACTCCTCCAACAAAAATTAATAAAAGTTGAACAAATTGAGTATAAAAAACTATTCCAGATGTTAAATAACTAGAATTTAAAAAGTTTTTCTTTTCAGATTCCAAAAGTTTTTCATTTGATTTAAAAATTTTATTTTTATTATTTTCTTCAAGGTTATTATCCTTTATAAAAAATATTATTCTAAAAATATCATTTAAAGTACTGATATAATTTCCATTTTCTTTTCTTATATTTAAATATCCTTTTTTTAATTTTTTATTTAGGCAATAAACAAAAAAAATAGTTATTGGTAAAGGAAGAAACACATAAAAAGCTAAAGTTGGACTAAATTTTAACATTAAAAAGAAAGAACCACATAAAGATAATGCAGTTGAAATGGAATCTTCCAGCCCTCTGTGTAATAGAGTAGAAATATTTTCCAAATCACCTGTTACCCTTGAAATTAATTCCCCATTATTTTTATTATGGAAGAATTTATTTGATTGATTCAAGAAATGATTAACTAAATCATTTCTCATTCTAAATTTTAATTTATTTCCCATAAGTTGCCCTGAACTTGATGAGATTACCAAAGACGCAGCCCTTAAAATATAAAAAAGTAAAGCAAGTCCAGAAAAAAGCATAAGTCTTTCTAAATTTTTACTTGGCATTATTACATCTATTATCTCTTTTACTAATATGGGGGTTAGTAAATCAAATACTGTTACTAAAACCCCAAAAAGTAAGAAAATAAATAATAATTTTTTTTCTAATAAATAATATCTTAAAATTATTTTGAATTTTGACATTTCTCTATTTCCCCATATAATTCTTCTATTGCATCAAATATTCTAGGTGATCCTCTCAATATTTTAGCTGAATCAACTATAAAGATGCTTTTATTTTTTGCTGCATCTGTCTCTTTTACAAAAGGATTAGCATTAACTATATCATCTGCCGAATTAATGCTCATTGCACCTATTATAATATTTGGATTTTTAGCCAATAAATATTCTGGAGAAATTATTGGTCTACTTCCCTTTAATCCAACAGTAATATTTTCTATCCCTATAATATCTAAAATTTGTCCAGGTAATGATTTTGCATCAAATCCCATCATTGGAGATGTTGAATATAATATCATCCCTCTCATAGTTCCCTTTTTTAAACTTTTTATTTCTTTTAAGTTATCTATTTTTTTCTGAGTTTCAGCATAAAGCTTTTCACCCTCTACTTTTTTATTAAAAATTTCTCCATAGATTTTAATACTATCTAATATAGAATCAAAATTTTTTGTTGTATCATTTACAAGAACTGGTATACTTTTTGTTCTCAACGTTTCTGCTATTCCTAATGACATTCCATTAACTATTACTAAATCTGGCTCTAAAGAAATTATTTTCTCAATATTTGGTTTACTTGTATTACCAACTGAAGTAAGTTTCGGAGTCTTATCATAAGGCCAAATTTTACTTCTATTTGTTCCAGCTATTCCAACTATTCTGTCTTCAGCACCTAAAAGATACATTGTTTCCACCACTGCTGGATCTATCGCTATTACTCTTTTATATTCTTTTAATTGAATATTATATCCTTTTTCTCCATAAATTTTATTATCTTTTATTTCCAAAGAAAAAGAATTAACTCCCAATACTAACATACATATAAATACTATTAATTTTTTCATTCTTTCCCCTCCAACTAATTTTTCTCCAATGGTATTATATAAGGTTTCCCATTCTCATCATAAATTATTTTTGATTTTAGTTGATAAACATCTTCCAATATCTTTTCTGTAAAAACCTCTTTTGGAGTTCCTTTATAAGCTACCTTTCCATTTTTTATTAAGAAAATCTCATCACAAAACATAGAGGCTAAGTTTAAGTCATGTAGAACTGCCACTGCTGTTATATCGTGGTTAGTTACAAGTCTTCTAACTCTACCCATAAGATCCACAGCGTGATTTAAGTCAAGAGCTGATGTTGGCTCATCTAGTAAAAGTATTTTTGGCTCTTGTGTTAAAGCTCTAGCAAGTAAAACTCTTTGAAATTCTCCACCAGATAAACTTAATGCTATTCTTTCAGAAAATTTTTCAATCCCTAAAATTTTTAAAATTGATTTTGAAAACTCTATATCGTACTTAGAATAACCTTCCCAAGAATTTTTTAGATGTGGAAGTCTACCCATAGCAACAAAATCCAATACATTCATAGGACTTGACAAACTAGATTTTTGAGGAACTAAAGCCATTATTTTAGCTTTTTCTTTTTGTGTATATTCATTTCCCCTCTTCCCTAAAATTTCTATACTTTTATTTTTAGGATTTTCATATCCCAAAATATTTTTTAAAAGAGTTGATTTACCACAACCATTTGGTCCTAGTATTCCCACTAACTTTTTCTCTGATATTGTTAAAGACAGATCATTTAAAATTTTTCTCTCTCCATAACCAAAATTTAAATTTTCTATTCTTATAGCGTCCATTACACACCCCTTTTATTTTTTAGAGCTAGGTATAAAAAGAATGGTGCTCCAAAAAATGATGTAACTACTCCAATAGGTATCTCCACTGGAGCTAAAAATGTTTTTCCAAAAGTATCACATATTAAAAGGAAAAATCCTCCAGCAAGTGCTGAATTTGGAATTAATCTTGAATTTGATGGTCCTGTTATCATTCTTATTGTATGAGGAACTATTAAACCAACAAACCCTATCATTCCTGAAAATGCCACAGAAAATGCTACAACTAAAGCAGAAACTGCCAATATTCTAGCTTTTAATTTTCCTACATCAACTCCAAGTGAGTGAGCTTCTTCATCTCCTGATAATAATGCATCTAAATTATTTCTATTCATAAAGAAATATCCCAATGAAAAAACAAGTGGTGGTAATAATAAAAACACCTTATTCCAAGTTGCATTTCCTAAATATCCCATCATCCACATTGTTATTTTAAAAGAATCTTCACCGATTAAATACATAGCAAAAGATGTAAACGATCCTAAGAATGATGATAAAGCTATACCTATTATAAGTAAAGTTGATACATTCATTTTATTACCGTTTTTTGACATTTTAAAAATTATAAATGTACTTAACAATGAAGTTACAAAAGCTAAAACTCCATACATAAAATCTGGCATTTTTAAAACAAAAGCTATAACCGAACCAAAAGTTGCACTTGCTGCTATACCTATTATATATGGATCAGCTAGTGGATTTTGGAATACAGTTTGAACAACTACTCCACTTGAGGCTAACATCATTCCTACCAAAATCGCCATCAATGTTCTAGGTATTCTCAGATCAAATAATATTGTTTTTATATAATCTGGTGCTTTTTGTGGGAAAAATATATATTCTAATGGAATTTCTACACTACCAATTACAACTGATAATATCCCACCAAGAATTATTCCTCCTAATAATAAAAGTGGTAAAATTTTTTTCATAAATTTTTTATTCTCCTTAAAAAAAATTGTATTTTTTATAAAATTATTTTTTATAGAAACAAACTAAAGAGATAATAACTCTTTTTCAGATTTATTATCTCTCCTTTGGTTCTTATTTATTATTAAATATTTTTTTCCAATTATAAAGTATAACTAAATCCTACAAAGTAGTTTCTTTCTGCTGCTGGATCATATAAATAAATATTCTTTTTGCTATCAAAGCTTACTTCTTCGTTGTATTTTTCATCAAATATATTATTAATTCCTGCAAATAATGAAAGTCCCATATCAGCATTATAGTTAAATCTTACATTTGTTACTACATAAGAATCTTTTTTTCCTGTTTCATTATTATTATCAAGGTAAGAAGATCCATTATAAATAGTTTCACCATTTACATTAAATTTAGGTGTAAATTCATATTTAGCTCCTAAAGTAAATCTATGTTCTGGTACTCCAGCTATCTTTTTACCAGAAATATCTTTTCCGTTAACTACTTCTCCATTTTTACCAAATTTTTTCTCTACACCATCTTTAATCTCTGCATTAACATATTGATATGATTGAGATAAAGTTAATTTTCCAAAGTTTTGTTGTAATTTTAACTCTGCTCCCATTCTTTCTGTTTTATCAATATTGTAGTTAATTATTGATTCAGATCCCGCTGAACTTCCCATTGAACCAGTCATTTTTGTAAATATTTCATCATTCATTTGAGAGTAGAAGAATGCTAAATTAACAGATGTATTTCCTAAATAATCAGCCATTCCAACTTCTATATTATTATATGTTTCTGACTCTAAATCATTTAATGTATACTCACCTTTTGTATCTTTATTAGTTAGAAGTGCTGGAGCTGGTGATGTAAATCCTCTTTCATATCTTAAATAAGTTTTTCCTGTATCTGAATAGAAATAATTTCCTGATAATTCATAAGCATAATTATTTTCATCTTTTTCATTAGTATAAGTTGGCTTTACTTGCATTGGCCCAAATGGAGGTGTTATTATGCTATTTCTTGTTGTTTCGTATTTAGCTTTTTCATATCTAAATCCTTGATTAAATTCAAAATCTCCAACTCTATAATTATTCATTACAAATCCAGCTAAAGTTTCTTTATTTAAATCCATATCTGTTTGAACATTCATAGGTCTTGTCATCGTAGGTCCCATTTTTAATGTATTATTTATTTTTCCATATCTTCCACCATCATTTTTAATATAATCCATACCAAATATTAAGGAACTATCATTTCCATAATTGTATTTTAATTTAGGTTTAATTCCTGTTTTTTTATCTTTAAAAGTCCATTTTACATCTGATGTATATGGAATTGGTGGTTTTCCTGGCTTCATTACTTGCTCACCTTCACCAGGCATTCCCATTAGCATATCTGTTTCAGATCTAAATACTATTACATTTGTTGATAAGTTATCAGTTAATTTACCATTATAAGTTAATTGATAATCATCTTTTTTTATATCCATAGTATTCATATATTTAGTTGAATTTCCTTGCTTTCTATCCTCATCTAATTGTTCTTTAGTTAAAGAATCTAATAAATTTTTATTTTCATCATATCTAGCATATTTAAATTCTAAATTATGATCTTTATTTATATCATATCTTACTTTTCCTTGGAAATATTGAGAATCAGACTTAGAATCTTTTCTATATCCATCTCCCTCATTTTTATTAAATGATAAATCTATATCAAATTTTCCTATTGTTTGTCCAACTGAAACATCTGATTTATGCATTCCCAAAGTTGAGAAATTATATCCTGCATTTCCTCTTAATCCAGTTCCTTTTTTAGTAATTATATTAATTACCCCTCCAGCTGTACCACTTCCATAAAGAACTGCTCCTCCACCGGGGATTACCTCTATTCTCTCAATATTTTTTACATCTATTGTATTAATAGGGCTACTTACCATTGAAGTATCTAGAGAGTTTACTGCTACACCATCAACCATTACCTGTACATTTGCCTTTGCTCCTGATGATGATCCATCAAGTCCACCTTGTCCTCTTAAGTCAATAATAGATCCAAAAGTATTTCCTATAACATTTACTGCTGGTATATCTTTTAATGCATCAGAAACTGTTCTATATCCTTTTTCTTCAATTTCTCTAGAAGTTACAACAGTTGGACTTGCTACAACTTTTCTAACACTTGTTTCAAACCCTGTTGTAGAAGTTACAACAGTATCATCTAATTTAATTTCTGCTCCTTGAGCATATGCCATAGCTGACATTATAAAACTCACTAATAAAACTTTTTTATTCATGCCTTTTCTTTCCTTTCATAATTTTTTATAAAGAATTAAATTCATTTAAATACTTTTCAATTAATTGTCCTTTTTCATCTCTTGGAACATAAACTGCAAAAATTTCTTTTTCGTTTGCATCAAAAAACTTTATTGAACAACTTTTTCTACCAAACATTATATCGTTTACTATAAAAATATCTTTTATATTTCCAACGCTTAAATGTCCACCTATTGAAGACTCTTTATCTCCAAAATTTAAATATCCGTGTCCATATTTTCCTTTAGGGAATTTATCTTTTATCTCTAAAACAAAACTTTCTGTTACTACAAGCATTAAAACTTGCTCCCAGCTATTTAATTTTTCAAAAAGCTCATCTATTTTTTCCACTGGATAAGATTTTGAATATTCATCTGGACTTTGTCTTAAAACCTCCATAAAAGATATTCCTAAATCTTTAGATACCTTTGCTAAAGATATGTTTTTATTTTCAATTAAATAATTTTTTATTTTTTCTTTCATATATTCTCCTTAAATCATATTGTTTCGCTATCAATATATCAATTTTTAAATGTTTTGTCAATCAAATTATTTAAAAAATTAATTTTTTGTTGTTTCCCAGTTCTTTAAAAAAAGAGTTGATAAATGTTATTTAAATTTATATTTTTAATCTGCCTAACATTTTCTCAACTCGTTTGATTTTTTATTTTTCAAAATGTTTTTCTATTATGTAATTTGTAATATCGTTTGCTATATTATTTCCCCAGAATAAACCATCTAAAGTCAATTCATAATTTTCTTCTGTTTCTGTAAATAATTTTTTATCTTTATAATATTCTGCTTTTTCTACAAAATATTTATATTCTTCTCCTAAAAGTTTTTTAATATCTTTTTTTGATAAAACAGGGAACTGCATTAATCCAGATAAAATTCCATATTTTTTATGAAGATCTGTTCTGTTACCAAAGAAAGACATCATTTTATTCATTCTGAAAACTCCAAAGTTTCCAACATTTCCTCCAGCTCCAGCTCCTATTGGGAAAGTGTCTCCACCATTATTTCTAACTTTTATATACTGATAGTTATCTCCATCTTTTTTAGCTATCTTTGTTAATTCAAGAACATAGTACTCATCATCTTTGCATAATTCATTAACAAAAATATCATGTAATTTTTTCTCTCTTTCATAATTTACTGTCATAACAACTTTTTCATCTTTTATATCTTTTGAAAGATGTGATCCCTCGTGAACCATTAAAGAATAAAAACTAGAACTACTGATTCCTAATTCTTTTATTATACGAGCATCTTCTCTTACATCTTCCTCTTTTTGATTAGGATAATTATAAATTATATCTACACAAACATCACCCTTAAAGTATTCTTTTAATTCTTTAAGTCTTCTTATTGTTTCAGCCTTTGTGTAAGTTCTATTGTAAAAAACTCTTCCCTCATCTGAAAAAGATTGAATCCCAACACTTATTCTGTTTACACCATACTTCATCATTATATCTAACTTTTCTTTATTTAGATTATGTAAAGTACTTTCAAAAGTAAATTCATAACCATCAGCAAACTTCACATTTCTCTCAATACTTTTTAAAATATTTTCTAATTGATAAGGTCTATATACTGTTGGAGTTCCACCACCAAAAAATATTACTTCAAAAGGTCTATCTTTAAAATATTTTGTTTTTCCATATTTGTCAAATTCGGAAACTATATATTCTGAATATTCATCTAAACTACCATCTAATTGTTTTCTATTCAAATTACAAAATGAGCATATTTTATCACAATATGGTGTGTGTACATAGATCGCTCTTTCTACATTCTCAGGCTCTTTATCTAAAAACTCTAAAAAGTCTTTTTCTGTTACTTGTTTTTTTTCTAGATGTTTATCTATTAAACCTCCAGATTCGTGATGTGATTTCATTCTTGTGTTAAACACTAATTCCATTTCCTAATCTCCTTTGTTTTAAAAATCTTTTTAAATTCTAATCTTTTTTTATTTTTTTGTCAAGAATTATTTGACAAACTAACTATTAAGTGATAGAATTCTTTTGATTATAATTAATTTAGGAGGCTTTATGAATAAAATCTTAATAACTTATTCTACAAAAACTGGAAATACAAAGAAAGTTGCTGCTGCTATATCAGAGCTTAATAAGGGAATTGAATTAAAAGATATATCCGAAGTTACAAATTTAGATTATGACTTAGTTGTAGTCGGAACTTGGATAGATAAGGGAACTGCTGATACAAAAGCTCTAAAATTTATAGAAAGTATATCTAATAAAAAAGTTGCATTTTTCTTTACATTAGGTGCTTATCCAGACTCTCAACACGCAATGGATTGTACAAAAAATATAACTGAGTTATTTGAAAAAAATAATAATACTGTTGTTGGACATTATCATTGTCAAGGAGCTATCGATCCACAACTTATTGAATTTATGAAAAAATCTTTTGGTGCTGATCATCCACATGGACCTAATCCTGAGAGAATTAAAAGATGGAATGATGCATCAACTCATCCAGATGAAAATGATTTAATAAATGCTAAAAAAGCATTTGAAGAAATTTTTAAGAATTTTTAATTCTTAAAATAATTTTTTAAAATTTAATAAAAGATTTTTTACTTGAACTATTATATTTTTTTATTTAAAATTACTATAATAGTTCTTATTTTCTAAGAAATTTCAAAAATAAAATATTTTCTTCAAAAAATAGTTTGACAACCTAAACATTTTATGATAAACTCATCTCATAGAAATAAAAATTCTAAATTTTAAAATTATCTAGGAGGATATAATATGAGAACAGGAATATTTTTTGGAAGTACAACAGGAGTTACAGAGGATGTTTGTAAAAAGGTTGCTAAACTTTTAGATGCAGATGTTTTTGAAGCTAGTGAAATAGATAAAGTAGACGACTACGATTTTCTAATTTTTGCGACTTCTACTTGGGGAATGGGAGATCTTCAAGATTCTTGGTTAGATGCTATTGACTCTTTAAAAAATAAAAATCTTTCAAATAAAAAAGTTGCTTTAATAGGTGTTGGAGATCAAATGGGATTTGGAGACACTTTTGTTAACGGAATGGGAACTATCTATGATGTTGTTTCTGAATTAGGTTGCAACCTAGTAGGAAGAACTTCTACTGATGGATATGATCACTCAGATTCTACTGCAGTTAGAGATGGAGAATTTGTTGGACTTGCCATAGATGAAAACAATCAAAGTGATTTAACTGATGAAAGAATTGCAAAATGGGTTGAAAGTGTGAAATAACTATGAGTATAGAAAAAAGAAGAGAGCTTGATCTTTTTATCCATATGATTTATGAATTAGACAAGGGAGTTAGAGTCCTTTCTCTTCTTACAACTTCTATGGATAACGAAGATGTAATAAAAGAAAAATTAGATGAATGTGGTTATAAATATATGTTTGAATATTTAAATAATAAAATGATCAATGTATATTTTGGGACCGCTGAATCTATCTTAGTTGTTAAAAGTTTTAACAAATCTTCATTGACACATCTTTCTCCAGAAGAAGACTTTATACTTGGAATTTTATTAGGATATAATACAGAAAAGCAATGCACTAGATACTTATCTAGAAAATCTGCTTAAATTGAAGTAAAAGATCTGAAAAATTCAGATCTTTTATTTTTTTAATTATTAAGAAAGAAAATGAGGTACTATGAAACATCTTTTACTATTATTAGGTTTTATTTCTTTAATCTTGGGGGCTGTTGGGATATTTTTACCAGTCTTACCAACTACTCCATTTCTATTACTAAGTGTATTTTGTTTTGAAAGATCATCAGAAAAATTTCATCGCTTACTCTTAGAAAATAAAATATTTGGACAATACATTAAAGATTATAGAGAGAAAAAAGGTATAACTTGGAAAAATAAGATTATTGCCTTAACCACTCTTTTGGTGAGTATAAGTTTTTCTATATACAAAGTAAACAATTTACATTTAAAAATATTTTTAATATTTGTTTTGATTGGAGTATCAACTCATATCATAAAAATAAAAACTATCACAAATAAATAAATTTTAAGGAGGAACAATGTTACATTATTTAGAAATAGGTGGACCATTAATGTGGATTCTTTTATTTTTATCAATTATTTCATTATCAATTATTTTAGAAAGGGTTTTATATTTTATCCTTAAAGAAAAAAATCTTAGTAATAACTTTAAATCTAATGTTATTTTAGCAATTTCACAACACGATATGAAAAAGGCATTTGTGCTTTGTGATCGTGAAAAAAATACTGTTGGAGAAACTATAAAAGAGTTTTTAGTACGTTATAATCACGATGGAGATTTCCATCACTTTGACCAACTTGTAAAAGAAATAGCTATGGAAAGAGTTGGAGTTCTTGAAAAAAGATTATATATCTTAGGAATTATTGGACACACTGCTCCAATGATTGGACTTTTAGGAACAGTTACTGGAATGATTCAAGCATTTAGTAACCTTGCATCATTAGGGGGAGGAGATCCAACAGTTGTTGCTAACGGAATATCTCAAGCACTTTTAACTACTGCTGCTGGACTTTCTATCTCAATACCAGCTATCGTTGTATATAATCTTTTAAATAAAAGAATTGAAGATGTAGAAGGAAATATTGATAAGATAACAACAAATATCATTAATATAATTAGAAAAAAATAGGAGGATAATATGGGAAGATATAGAAAAAAGAAAAATATTCTCGCCGTAGATTTAACTCCTCTTATAGATGTAGTTTTTCTATTGCTAATATTTTTTATGGTGTCAACTACATTTAATAGATATCATCAAATAGAAATTGATGTTCCACAAGCCAAAATCGAGGAAGAAAAGAAAGATCTTCCATTGGAAATTATAATAGATAAAGATGGAAAATACTTTACTTTAAAAGATGGAAAAACAAATGAAATGGATATAAATAATTTACCAGAGGTTTTAAATGGAGTAAAAGAAGTATCTATTACAGCTGATAAAAATTTAAAATATCAAGTTGTTGTGGATACTATTGCAAAAGTTAAACAGCAAGGAATAGAAAATTTAGGAATAAATTTCTACGAGTAGTTTGGAGGGAATATGAAATATATAGTTATATCTTTACTGATTCATCTCGCCATTTTTATTCCTTTTCACAGCAAAATGAATACACTTGGAGATGTCTATGTACATAAAAAACTTTCTATCCCTATCTCTTATAATGTGAAAAATAAGATTGAAAAAGTGGATAGTACAAAAGCTATTCCTGAATCTCGTCCAGAAGTAAAAGAGTCTGAACCTGTAAAAGAGGTTGAGAAAAAAGTAGTAAAAAAAGAAGAAAACTTTGAAAGTAAAATGCAAAGTAATAAGAAAAAACCAAAAGAAAAAGAATCACCTAAAAAAAATAATGATAGTAAGAAAAAGAAAAGTGATCAGAAAGATGATAAACCTAAGCAAGAACAAAAGTCTAATCCTTTTGAAAACGAGAACTTTATGATTAACTCTGATGGTACTTATACTGCTCTTACTACTCAAGGTATTCCTTTTGAGATATTAAGACAATTTGATCCTAAATATCCAAAACAAGCTGAAAATATCAGATACAGAAAAGTTGTAACTGTAAAAGTTAGATTCTTAGTTGATCTTAACGGTCAGGTTCAAGATATAAAAATATTACAATCTCACGCAAAACTAGGTTTTGATAAAGAGGTTTTAGATTCTTTAAAACGTTGGAAATTTAAACCTATCTTCTACAAAGGAAAAAATATAAAAGTTTACTTCATTAAAGAATTTATATTTGAACCTAAATAATATGCCCACCCTAAAGGCTATTGTATTTTTATAAATGCAGTAGTCTTTTATTTTATCTTAATATTTAATTCTACCAATAACCAATTTTAAAGATCCATCTAAATTTTAATTATTAAGCTTTCTTATAAAAGAATGATAAAATATAGTTTTATCCTAATAGTATTCTTATATCTTTAATTTAACGTTCTAGATTTAACTTATTCTTTATATGGGAGCTTTTATTACTAAGCCAATTATTTTATTACCCTTCTCATATAAATTCAATTTTATTTTCTCTTTCAGATATTCTCAATTTTTAAAGTTATTCTTTTATTTTTTTTAATATTAACTTTTAAAATTTTTATTAAAATTCAATCTATAATAATTTATAATTTTCTTGTATATAAAAATAAAACAGATTTAAATAACTTAATACTTAAATCTGTTTTAATTAATTTTTTATAAAATTTTATCTTAGTTTCTTTCTCTTACCATTTTCTTTTCTGTTTTTTCTTTTTTTATCTCATATCTTTTTTCTTTTAATAAAACCTCATATTTTTTTAATTCTACAAAAGTTTCTTTAGCTAAAGGTGCAAGGAAAATTATATTTATTACTGTCATTATTCCTAATCCAAAATCTGCTAAAGACCAAACAAAGATATTTTGTTTTATTCCACCTACATAAACCATCAATATAATAGCTATTTGATAAACTATATTTAAAGATGTTTTTTCACTTATATAGTTAAGTGCATTTTTTCCAAAATAAGCAACTGCTAAAATTGTACTTAATGAGAAGAAGAAAATTATAACTACTGTGAATGGTAATCCAACCCAACCAATATGTGCTTTTATTGATTCTTGGAAAAGTGCCATTCCACTTAATTCTTTTCCATTTAACATCATTCCCTCAACACCAACTACTTTTTTAGCTCCTGCTAAAAGAACTACAAAGGCTGTTGCACTACATACTAGTAATGTATCTACGAAAACCCCTAGTGCTTGAACCATTCCTTGTTTAGCTGGTTGTTCTATATCAGCTACTGCTGCTGCATAGTTAGAGTTTCCACTTCCGGCCTCATTTGAGAAAAGTCCCCTTCTAACCCCTTGCATAATTACAACTCCAATTGCTCCTCCAGCTATCTCTTGAGCACCAAATGCTTGAGTGAAAATAGTGTGAACCATACTTGGAATCTGTCCTATATTTCTTAAAAGTATATATATTACAACTCCTAAATATAGAGTAGCCATTATAGGAACTATTTTATTTAATGCCTCTATTATTGCATCTTTTTTTCCTTTACCAAATATTATTAATCCAACAATAACTGTTAATCCTATTGAAACCCAGTCTTGATTTATATTATAAGCACTTGATACTGACTCTGTAACTGAGTTTGACATTACTTGAGTAACTCCAACATAACATAGTATTGAAGCTATGGCATATATTCCACCAAGCCACCCTAATTTATACTTCTTTCTAATTATCCAAGGTGTTCCACCAATATATTTTCCATCTTTATTTTTTTCTCTATAAAGAACTGCTAAAGTTGATTCAACAAAAGATGTTGAAGCTCCTAATAAAGCTACTAACCACATCCAGAATAATGATCCAGCCCCTCCAACTGTTATAGCTGCTACAACTCCAGCTATATTTCCAGCTCCAACTCTACAAGCAGTTCCCAAGAAAAATGTTTCCAAAGAACTTATTCCATTTTCTTTCTTCTCATCATTTGTAAAAACAGATAAAATTGCTCCTAATAATCTAAATTGCATAAATCTTGTTCCTACACTTGCTAAAAGTGCTGCCCCGATCAATAAGACAACTAAAATATTTTTCCCCCATAATAAATTATTTACTTGATCTACAATTCCTGTTAATATTTCCATATCACTCACTTCCCTTTCTTTTTTACTCATTTAGTATATCATTAAAATATATAAAATAAAAGATAACAATATTTTTTATTTTTTGTTCGTAAAAAAATATATATTTCCTTATTTTTATTAATATTAAATTTTATTTTTTAATATTTATTTGTTCGGTATATTTTTTGTTTTATAAAAAATAATATTATTATAACCCAATTAAATTTAAATTATAATTTTATTAAATTTGCAAAAGAAAAGCCAAAGAGATTTTAAAATCCCTCTGGCTTATTTTTATAACTATTTAACTTTGAAACAGTACACCTTAGATTCTAATTAAAGTCTTGAAATATCAAATACTTCTAATTTATCTTCTTCTAAGTGTTCTTTTTCCATTTTTATAACAGCTTTTAAAGTATCTATTGAAGTTAATACCTCTACTCCATACTCAGTAGCAGTTCTTCTCATTCTGAATCCATCTCTTTGAGCGTCGTTTGCTTTTGTAGGAGTGTTGATTAATAAATCAACTTTTTTATTCATAAGAATAGTTAAGATATTTGGCTCTTCTTCTCCAATTCTTCTTACAACTTCTGATTTTATTCCGTGCTCAGATAGGAATTTATTTGTTCCAGCAGTTGCAAATATTTCACAGTTAAGATCTATTAATTCTCTAACGATTGGTAAAAACTCTTCTTTATCTTTATCTCTGATTGTAAGTAAAACTTTTTTACCAGAAACTTTATTAACTCTTTTTCCACCAAGTAATCCTTTGTAGATAGCTTCTTCTACTGTATGTCCTACTCCTAAAACCTCTCCTGTCGATCTCATTTCAGGTCCTAATGAAACTTCAACTTCTGATAATTTTTCTGTTGAGAATACTGGTACTTTTACAGCCACTAGATTTGGTTTTTTGTAGATTCCTGTTCCATAACCAATTTCTTCTAATGTTTCTCCTAAAATTATTCTTGTTGCAATTTCAATTACAGGAAGTCCAGATATTTTTGAAATATATGGAACTGTTCTTGAAGATCTTGGGTTAACCTCAATTACATATAACTCATTTTCATAAGCTATAAATTGAATGTTCATCATACCTTTAGTTTCTAAAGCTTGAGATATTTTCTTAGTTATTTCTAATACTTTCTCCTCAGTTCCTTCATATAAGTTTTGTTGAGGATAGATTGTTATTGAGTCTCCAGAGTGAACTCCTGCTCTCTCTAAGTGTTCCATTATTCCTGGGATTAATACATCTTTACCGTCACAAATAGCGTCTACTTCTAATTCAATTCCGTTTAAATATTTATCTATTAATACTGGATTTTCTGGGTCTCTGTCAAATGAAGATTCAAGATATTTTACTAAGTTATATTCATCGTGACAAATTTCCATTCCTTGTCCACCAAGTACATAAGATGGTCTTACAAGTACTGGATATTTAATTTCATTTGCAATTTCAATTCCGTGGTTGATATCCCAAACTGCTCTTCCTTTAGGTCTTTTTATATCTAATTTTTCCATCATTTCTTCGAATTTTTCTCTGTCTTCTGCTTCGTCTATTTTCTCAGCTGAAGTTCCAAGAATTTTTATTCCTCTATCTGATAAAGCATTAGCAAGTTTTATAGCAGTTTGTCCTCCAAATTGAAGTACAACTCCTTCTGGTTTTTCTTTTTCTATTATATTTAAAACATCTTCTAATATTAATGGTTCAAAGTATAATCTGTCTGCTGTATTGTAGTCAGTTGAAACTGTTTCTGGGTTGTTATTGATTATGATACTTTCAATTCCCATTTTCTTTAATGTTTTAATTGAGTGAACTGTACAGTAGTCAAACTCAATACCTTGTCCAATTCTTATTGGTCCTGAACCTATAACGATTATCTTTCTTTTATTTTCTACTTCTACTTCATCGTGCTCATCATATGTTGAATATAAGTAAGAAGTTTGTGCTTTAAATTCAGCAGCACAAGTATCAACTCTTTTATAAGCTGGTATTATGTTGTGCTCTTCTCTTTTGCTTCTGATATCGTCTTCAGTAACTCCCATAAGTTCTGCTATTCCTTTATCAGAGAATCCTTTTTTCTTTAATTTTCTTAAATATTCAGGATCTAAATCTTTGAATTTAGTTTTCTTTAATATTTCTTCTTGTCTTACTAACCACTCTATTTTTTCCATAAAGAATTTGTCTATACCAGTGATTTTTTGTAATTTTTCTTTTATATATCCTCTTCTTAACATTTCAGCAACTACGAAAATTCTTTCGTCGTCAGGTCTTACAACTGCTTTCTTTAATTCTTCCATTGTAAGTTTTTTAACTGCTGGATGCTCAAGGTTAAATCTTCCAATTTCTAGAGATTTTAATCCTTTTAAGAATGCTGCCTCAAAGTTATCTCCTATTGACATAACCTCTCCAGTAGCCATCATTTTTGTTCCTAAAACTTTGTTTGCATTTCTGAATTTATCAAATGGCCATTTAGGAATTTTTGCAACTATATAGTCAATTGTTGGTTCTGTACAAGCATAAGACTCTCCAGTAACTTCATTTATTATTTCATCAAGTGTATATCCTAAAGCAAGTTTTGTAGATACTCTAGCTATTGGGTAACCAGTTGCTTTAGATGCAAGAGCTGACGAACGAGAAACTCTTGGGTTAATTTCGATTATAGCATATTTCATTGATTTTGGGTGAAGAGCAAATTGAACGTTACATCCTCCGATTACTCCTACCTCATCTAATATTTTTAAAGCTGATTTTTTAAGCATTACTGCTTCTTTGTGAGATAATGTTTGAGTTGGAGCAACAACTATTGAGTCTCCTGTATGGATTCCAACTGGGTCAACGTTTTCCATATTACAAATTGTAATACAGTTTCCATTTTTATCTCTCATTACTTCATATTCTATCTCTTTCCATCCAAGGATAGATTTTTCTATTAAAACTTGTCCAACTCTTGAAAGTTTTAATCCTTTTAATAATATTTCTTCTAATTCTTTTTGAGTGTAAGCGATTCCTCCACCAGTTCCACCCATTGTATAAGCTGGTCTTACAACTACTGGATATCCGATTTCTTTTGCAACTTCAATTCCATGCTCTAGACTTTCTACGATTTCACTCTCTATACAAGGCTCTCCTATTTTCTCCATTGTTTCTCTGAAGATTTCTCTGTCTTCACCTTTTTTTATAGACTCAACAGAAGTTCCGATTACTCTTACATTATATTTTTCTAATATTCCTTTTTCTGTTAATTCAACAGCAAGGTTTAATGCAGTTTGTACTCCCATTCCAGCAAGTAATGAGTCTGGTCTTTCTTTAGCTATTACTTTTTCAACAAACTCAGCTGTAATTGGCTCTATATATATTCTATCTGCAACAGCTTTATCTGTCATTATTGTAGCTGGGTTAGAGTTTATTAATACAACTTCTACACCTTCATTTTTTAAAGTTTCACAAGCTTGTGTTCCTGAATAGTCAAACTCTGCTGCTTGTCCTATTATAATTGGTCCTGAACCTATTACTAATACTTTTTTTATTGATTTATCTAACATCATTTCCTCCTAAAATTGTTTCTTCAAAAATATATGCTAAAATATTTAAAAATTTATTAAACAAGTTTTAAAAAGTTTTCAAAAACATCGTTTGACTCTTTGTATAAGTCAGGCATATATTGAACTGTAACTATTTTTAAGTTATCGTTTTTCATTCCTTCTATTGTCTTAACGTTTACTCCTTGATGAGTCATTTCAAAATCTTTAGGAAGTTCTTCAACTACATATCCTGTATTTTGAGCTGTTATAATAACTTTTCCTGTTGCAAGGTTTTTAACTGGGTATCCACCTCTATGTCCATATTTTAATTTTGCTACTTTTCCTCCAAGAGCAAGAGCGATTACTTGGTGTCCTAAAACTTCTCCAAACATTTGAATTTTTCCAGCTAATTTTTTTATCTCTTCCATAGTCTCAGTTAAGTTTTCTGGATTTCCAGGTCCGTTTGAAACTACTAAAGCTGATAGATTAGCAGCTAAGATTTCTTCTGCTTTTGTATTGTATGGGAATACAACAACATTAAATCCTCTTTCTTTCATATATTCAAGAGTACTATTTTTAACTCCTAAATCAAGAACTCCTATTCTTTTTCCTTCATTAGCTATTTCATAAACTTCTTTTGTGCTTACTTCAGCAACAGCATTTTTATTTGAAAATTTTTCAAATCTTTCTTGGATCTCTTTCTTAGTTAAATCCTCAGCTGTTATGATAGCTTTCATAGCTCCATTATCTCTTATTATTTGAGTAAGGTATCTTGTATCGATTCCTTTAAATCCTGTTACATTGTATTGTCTTAAGAAACCGTCTAAAGTCATTTCACATCTAAAGTTGTTTGGTAATTTTGCATCTTCTTTTATGATTAATGCTCTTAATTGAACTTTATCTGATTCCATATCATCAGTATTTATCCCATAATTTCCTATCATTGGATATGTCATTGTAATCATCATTCCATGATTTGCTGGATCTGTTAATATTTCTTGATATCCTGTCATTCCAGTATTAAAAGATATCTCTCCTACAGTATCTGCTAACTCACCAAAAATTTTTCCTTCAAAAACTTTTCCATTTTCAAGAATTAATTTTCCCTTCATTAAAGACCTCCCAAAATTTATAAAAAAGAGATATAACTAAAATAGTCATATCTCTAATTAAAATTGAAAAAAATAGAAAATTTAAAAAGATTAAAAAGATCGTCTTTTTTTATTAAAAATGCTGTATTTATCTTATTAAAAAAGCCATTTAATCTCTTCATTTTTTCCTCCTAAATTAATTTTCGAAGATTATTCTACTATAAGTTTAATTTTTTGTCAAGAGATTTTTCTTTTATTTTTTTATCTATCTCCCTTAACTTTTCTTTTAATTCTTTATTAGTTTCCCCTATTATTCTTATATATATTTTTTTCATTATCTCTTTTTTTCTCATTTTGATCGAATTTTTATCATCAAGCACCAAAATCCTCATAAAAAGATTTTCTATTATTTTTTCATTTAAGAAATTTATATTCAATTTTTTTAAGAAAATTTTAAAATATTTTACTTGATAATTTTCAATACAGACATCTAAAGGGTTAGTTTCTATACTTGCATAGTTATCTTCTACTAAATTTATTTTTAAAATTAAATCTGTTAATTGTCTATTTTTATTTTTTAAAGAAAACTCAACAGGAGTTTCTACTTTTGAATTAAATACATATTCATACTCTTCATCAAAGAAATAATTATATAATTCTATTGCATTGGAAAAATTTTCCTTTGCTATATAAGTTAATATATCATATTTTCCCTGAACTTTTATATTTTTCTTAGCTCCTAAGAACAGAAGCATATTTAAGATATCAATATCATTTAATTTTAAACTATTAAATAGTGGAGTTAATTTATTTTTATCGAAGGTATTTATATCTTTTTTACCTAAAAGTTTTTCTATTACCTCTATTTTATCATTTACACCCTCTATTTTATTAAATTTTTCCTCTAATAATTTTCTTCTCATCTTTGAAATTCCAATATAATTTGAAGCTTTTTTATAAAAGTTAAGTGCTAAAGAATAATTTTGTTGTACTTCATAGATCTCAGCCAATATATTATTCTCTTGTTTTTTTCCAAATATAGCCACAGCTCTATCCAACTCTTTTTTACTAAATCTATTTTCACTTAATTTTTCTAAAAATATTTTTTTTATCTCAGCGTATCTATATGGGGTGTCAAAAGTTTCAACTGAATATATCAAACTTTTTATATATTCCTCTTTTTTTAATGTTGTATCTATTATTAAATTTTCATAAATCTTTCTTTTATTTTCTAATCTGTTCTCACTTATCTTTTCAAGAGCTACTTTATAATCTCCATTTTCAATATCCTCTTCTATATTTTTCTCAAGTATCCAAGTAGGGTATCCTGCCATTTCAAAAGCCTTTTGTGCCTCTTCATAGTTTTCAACATTATAAAGTCTTATTCCCTCTTCTAGCCATTCCTCTTTATTTGATATATTTATCTCTTTTGTTATTTTTTCTTTTGTTTCATTATTAACTACTTTTATAAAATTCTTTATCTTTTCTAATAGAAGATTACCTTCTAGTTTATCCTCCATTATAATCAGATTTTTTTTACATCTAGTTATTCCAACATAAAACAGATTAAAATATTTCCTATATCTTTGATCTCTTTTTACATCCTTATTAAATATTTTTTCCCAAGCAAATAGATTTGTTGTTATCAAGTTTAGACATACAACATTATCATATTCAAGCCCCTTTATCTCATCTATACTAAACACTCTCATGTGTATATCTGAATATCTATCCAGTTTATACTTTTCCTCTTTCGAAGAAACTATAATAGCGTATTTAACGTCTTTCTGCATAGTTTTTAAAAGTTCATAATCAGGTGACATCAAAGTAATTTTTCCCTTATCAACTATAAAATTTTCTTTATAATCCTTTACACCTAAGTTCCCTATATATTCCTGTCTTAACTCCGTTAAAAAGTTAGCAAGTTCAACAATATCTTTTGAGTTTCTGTAATTTTTACTTAAAATAACCTCTTGATTTTGAATTTTTTTAGTAAAATAATAATTTCTAAGCCTTTCAAAACTAAATGAATTAAAGTTTATCATCTGATGAATATCTCCAGCTAATAAGATATTTCTATAATCATTTACTAAATTCAACATAAAATAAATTTCTACCTCTGTAAAATCCTGTATCTCATCTACAACTAAAAAATCATATTTTATATCAAGTCCTATACTTCTCACTGCTAAATCATTCATATCGTATAAATCATTTTCTTTTTTCCAGTTCTCATATTTTTCAGCTATCCTATAAATAAATTTCTTTTCTTCAACAGTCAGCAACGAATAGTTTTTATTTAACTTTTCATACTCATCAAAAGAGATAAACTTTTCATTTATATCTCTGCTCCAGTTATCAGTTCTCTCTTTAAACATTAAACCTTTTAATATTCCCATTATTTCAAAATAGATATTAAAATCCTCTATCTTCATTTTTTTTCTATCTGGAAATGAAAAAGCTAAAAACTCTTTAAATCTTTTTAGTCTTACAATTTTTCTTGTATCTATTTTTAAAACTTTTTTATAAAACTCTCTTGGAGTATAAAATTCAGTTATTTTTTTATCATCTTTATTTCTAAAAAGATTATACTGCTCCTCTATGCTGTCTTTTAAAAGTTTATTTCCTGTAAAATATACTACTTTCTTTATTCCATATATATTTTGATATTCCTCTAAATTTAAAATTTTTCTTATGGTAATTGTACTTTTTCCACTTCCAGCACTTCCAGCTACAAGCAGAGGTGTGGGCTCTTTCAAAGCCTCATATTGCTCATCATTTAAATAATAATAAAAATATTTATTGCTGTGTCCAACCTTTTTAAATTCACCATCAGAGGTAACTTCATAACTTATTACCTGATTATAATCAAGATAAATCTCCTGAGGAATCTCTTCTTTTTCCTCATCTATAAATTCATTTTTATCTATCTTAAAATCTCTTACTTCTTTTATATCTGCATTTTTTCCCCTCTTTACTCCTCTATCATGAGTTGAATAAAGAATAAAAGTTATTTTTTCCTCTTCATCACCTCTCCTATCTAAAGAAAAGAAAATTCTATCTCCATTATTTATTCTAAATTCAAATCTATTTTCTATCCCATTTATTTTTTTTATCCAAAATCCTTTAGGAATATTTCTTATATTATTTATATTTCTTAAAATTTCTTGATAAAAATAATATAAATTTTTTTCTATTTCCTCTATTTTTTCATTTTTTATATTTTTAAAAAAATTCTCTCTTATTAAAAATTTCATATTTAAAGTCCTCTCATTTTTTCTATTCACTATTAATTATACTATAATTTAATTTTTTATCAAATTTTTTTAATCACTTTAATTCATTTTAAATAATTCCTGACTTTTTTAATAAAAAAAGTTGACTTTTTCATAATTTTAAATTATACTTAGGGTATAGTTACTAATTTTTTATTTTTAGGGAGGTTTTTATATGTCAGAAGAAGTAAAAACAAAAAATAAAGATTACCTAATAATAAAACTTATAATTGGAGTTATTTTAGGTTTTATTGTAGGAATCTTTTCAAATCAACAGATTATTGGAGTAATTAATACTATTAAGTTTATCCTTGGACAGATTATATTATTTGTTGTTCCTTTAATTATTCTAGGGTTCATCACACCTGCTATTACACAAATGAAATCAAATGCAAGTAAAATGCTTGGAACTATGCTTGGATTATCTTATGTATCATCTGTTGGAGCAGCTTTTATGTCAATGGTAGCTGGCTATGCTTTAATTCCTTTATTAAATATTGAAAGAAATAAAGAAGTTGCAAAAGTTTTACCAGACCTAATATTTAAAGTTGAGGTACCACAAATAATGTCTGTTATGAGTGCTCTTGTGTTATCTATCTTTCTTGGACTTGCTGTTATTTGGACAAATTCTAAAAAAGTTGAAGAACTTTTAATTGAGTTTGGAAATATTACTCTATCTATTGTTAATAAAATTATAATTCCAATTTTACCTTTCTTTATTGCTAGTACTTTTGCTACACTTGCATACGAAGGTAAAATTATTAATCAACTTCCTGTTTTCTTTAAGGTTATTATTATAGTTTTAATTGGACATTTCATTTGGTTATTTATTCTTTATACAATTGGAGGTATTGTTAATAAATGTAACCCACTTGATGTTCTTAGACACTACGGACCTGCTTATTTAACAGCAGTTGGTACAATGTCATCTGCAGCTACTTTACCAGTTGCTTTAAAATGTGCTAGAAAATCTCCAGTTTTAGATGAAGATGTTGTAAACTTTGGGGTTCCATTAGGTTCTAATACTCACCTTTGTGGTTCTGTTTTAACTGAGGTTTTCTTTGTTATGACAGTTTCTAAAATTTTATATGGACAAATTCCTAGCCTTGGAACAATGCTACTTTTCATAGTTTTACTTGGAGTTTTTGCAGTTGGAGCTCCTGGAGTTCCCGGAGGAACTGTTATGGCTTCTCTTGGTATCATTTACTCTGTATTGGGATTTAAAGAGGATGGAACTGCACTTATGTTAACTGTATTTGCTTTACAAGATAGTTTTGGTACTGCTTGTAATGTTACTGGTGACGGTGCTTTAACTATGATATTAAATGGATTATTCAAGAAAAGAAATAATAATTAATATAATTATAAAATAAAAAAGAGAGAAATTTAATCTCTCTTTTTTATTTTATAATTCAACACTATTTAATAAAACTTTTATATCTTGGAAGAAGTTTGACTCTAATTCTTCCTCAATAATCTTTTCTATTATTTCTCTCTCTGATTCAAAAATAACTGAATTTTCCTCTTGAATATTTCTAACAGTATAATTTCTTTTTATCTCAAAGTTTTGCATATTTAATAATTTTCTGTCAGAGATTTTAAATATACTATAATATCCACTTATAACCAACTCTTTCTCTTTAACAAAAATTTTTCCCTTTTCTGTTTCCTCAATAGATATTCTTCTAGTACTAATATTTTCTTTTGTTAAATCAAGCTCAACTAAATAGTCAGCTTCTCCATCTCTTCTATATCCTTTAAAATAAATATATTCACCTAAAGTTTTATCCATATATGCATTTGAAATTTTATGAAATTCTCCTCTGATTATGTTGGACAGGGTATCGTATCCTAATCCTCTAGTTGAAAAAGAGATTTTTCTTGTAACATCTTTTTCTAAATCTAATTTTTTTTGATTTATTTTTAAACTAGGGATATATCTCAACACATTTTCATACTCTCTTATCTTTCTTATTTTTTCTCGACGAGTATAATTTTCTACCTCTTCTTTTAAAATATAATTTTCTACCTTTTTTACAATCTCAGCTTGAGATTTTTCATAATCTTTATTATTAAATTTTATCCTATTATTCCCTTTTGATAATTTTTTTGCTTTATCACTGGCATACATAAAAATTTTTAACTTTTCTATATCTGCTTTTGATAAATTATTCTTTTTCATAATAAGTTTTTTATTTTCTACAATCTCAGAATATTGGACATTAAAAAGTATAACTCCTTTTGAAGAATCCGGTATAGCTTCTATTCCCTTAGCTAATTTTTCAACACCTTTTATAGTTATGCCCTCTTTATTGTATATATTTGTAGCCTTATCTATATTCCTTTCACCAAAATATTTATCTAATGTGGTACAGCCTACTATTTGTAAAATAAAACCAATCAATATCAGTTTTTTTATAATTTTTTTATTCATTGCAAAACCTCATTTTTTTATTTTTTATGTACATATAAATAATAAAATACCATTGGGAAAAATATCCCACCTGATAAAAAGTTCCCTATTGTTACTGGTAAAAAATGTGTAGAAAAACTTCCTATAAAGTTTACTGATTCTGGTGAAGTTATCTTAGCCATCGTTATAAAAAACATATTTGCTACAACGTGTTGATATCCACTAATTACAAACAGCATTATAGGAAAAAGACACCCATAAAATTTTCCTGCTGAATCCTTTGAGGAAGTTGATAACCAAATACCAGCTATAACTAAAATATTACATAAAAAACCACTAAAAATATTTTCACTATAACTTAGAGATAATTTATTAGTAGCTATATTAACAATAATTTTTTGCATAGGTTCTGATTTAAATATTCCTGCAAAATAACTTAAATATGCTACAAGTCCTCCACCTAAAAAATTTCCTATCCAAGTTAATATTAAATTTCTTAAAATTAATTTTAAGCCCACATCTTTTTTTAAATAATTAACAAATAGCAAACAATTTCCTGTAAATAAAGTTCCACCTAATAATAGACAAAGAATGAGTCCAACTGGAAAGATTGTTGCTCCTAAAAATTTTACAAATACTTCATTTGTAGGATTACTGCTTTGCAATATAGAAAGTTGTCCCACTCCTGCAACTCCTATAAATATTCCCCCTAAAATCCCAGTTAATAATATTTTTTCAGTCTCTGCATAAATTTTTTTTAAATTACTCTTAATGATAACCTCTATGGCTTCCACTGGAGTATAAAATAAATGTAATGACATATTTTTTACTATAACACCCCCCTTATAATTTTAAAAACCGTCTGGTTTTGACCAGGCGGTTAATATTCATTTTTAAAGTAACCTATTTCCCTTCTAAAAATTCTTTAAAATCTTCTTTTGTAAATTGATATTTTTTACCACAGAAATGACATTCTGTTTCTATTGTTCCTTTTAACTCTTCTAATAAATTTAAAATTTCATCTTTTCCTAATGTAATAAGTCCCTTATAATATTTATCTTTATTACAATCACAGTAATAAGAAACTTCTTTTTCTTCTAAAATTTCATAGTCCTCAACTAATTTTTCATAGCTTTCATCACTCATATCTTCATATAATAATTTTACAATTCTTTCTAAATCCATTCCACCTTTAAAAAGTTCTGTAACATTTCTTATAGCTTTTATTTTAGCCTCTAACAAATCTATAAAATGTTCATCAGCTCCTGGGAATAACTGAACCATATATCCTCCAGCAGATCTTACTGTATGTTCATCTTGCAGATCTACTCCTAAAGCTATAACAGTTGGAGTTTGTTCAGAAGTAACATAATAGTAAGCTATATCTGTCGCAATCTCTCCTGTTTGAATTTCTGAAAGTCCTACATATGGTTCTTTAAGTCCCATATCTTTTATTACTCTAAGACTACCTTTTCCAATTAAATTAGCTACATCTGGTTGGTTTACTATCGGTTTTAAAGGTAAATCTGCTTGAGGATTTGATAAATATCCTTTAATATGTCCATTTGCATCAGCTGTAACAACCATATTATTAACAGGTCCGTCTGTATCTGTTATAAGAGATAACATATCATTTCCTTTTAAAGATGCTCCCATTATAAGTCCTGCTGTTAAAAATCTTCCAAATCCAGCAATCGCTGTTGGACTACATTTATGAATATCTAGAGCTTTTTGTACAACTTCTGTTGAATTTACAACAAAAAATCTAGCATTCTTACTCACTCCTCTAATTATTCTGCTTTTCAATTAATTTTTCCTCCTAATATCTAAATAAATCTTTATATTTTTCATAATTTTTCTTTGAAATTAATTTTTTTAAATCTTTATTATTTCTAATTCTTCCAGTAGATAAATACTTATTAATCGCTTTTATCTCACTTGTTGAAAAACCATAATATCTTAAATCTTTTTCATTTATTTCATTAATATTTATTGATTTTAATTTAATATCATTTTCATCTATAAAAAAATACTTTTCTAATTTTTTACAAGTTTTAGAACCAATACCACTTATTCTTTCTAACTCTTCTATAGATTCTATTCCGCCTTTTATATCTCTAAAGCTTATTATCTTAGAAACATAACTTGAGGCAACTCCAGCTCTCAACATCTCCTCTTGAGTAGCTGTATTTATATTTAGTTTCCCTAAATTATTATCACTATATATTATTTTATATTTAGTATCTAGAGAAAAACTTGAAGAAAATATAAATAAAAAACTACAAATCAACAATATTAATTTTTTCATAAAGCTCACCTACTATAAATTTTTAAATAATTCTCTCTTTTGATCCATTCTCTCTTTTAATTCACAGATATACATATAAGGATCCTTTGGATTAATCTGTCTAACTATGGAAAATCTTGTTTCATCAACTTTATCTACTTTTTTACTGATAGCTCCACCACCAAGTCCTATTGTAGATTGATTTTCCTCTATCATCTCTATATTAAATATAGATTCTTTTCCCTCAATAGAGTAACCTACATTTTCTCCCCAGTTCATACTATTTTTTTGTCTATAAAGATAGTATGGGAACATATTTTTCTCTCTCACTACCTCTTTTATCTTATCCTCTATCTTTTGGTTATCTATCTCTGTTATCTTATAATTATTTTTTATAAGAGTAGATCCATTTTTTATTGCTAGAAAATGGATAGTTAAATTATCAATATCATAATCTTTTACCTTTTCAAAAGTATTTAATACATCTTCTACTTTTTCATTTGGTAATCCGATTATAAAATCCATATTTATTATAAATCCCAATCTTTTTATCTCTTGATACATTTCATTAAAATGCTCTATATCAAATCTTCTATTTAAATCTTTTAAAACTTCCTCATTAAAAGTTTGTGGATTAAGACTTACTCTATCAACCTTCATTTTTTTCAAAATCTGAAGTTTCTCCTTAGTGAGAGTATCCTCTCTTCCAGCTTCAAAAGTAAATTCTTTAAGATGAGTAAGATCTATATTTTTATATAGTTCCTCTAAAATATTTTCCAAATCTTTTTCTTTTAAGATACTCGGAGTCCCACCACCAAAATATAAGGATTCTATCTTTGATTTTTTATCTCTTAATAGCTCTCCTGTAAGTCTAATCTCTTCAATAAGAGTTTCTACAAATTTTTCATAGTAATTTCCTAATTTACTATTGATTTCATAAGATGCAAAGGAACAATATTTACATCTAGTAGGACAATAAGGAATTCCTACATACATATTTATTGCATCTTCATTTAAATATTGATTTTCTTTTTTTACTACATTTATAAGAAGTTCTCTTTTTTCTGGAAATACAAAATACAATTTTTCCAAAATTTCATCAATCTCTTCAAAACTATACCCCATTATCAAATATCTTCTTACAAGCTTAGTCGGTCTCACTCCAACTAAAGCTCCCCAAGGATAAACTTTATCAAATAACATTAAAAGTCCAGCTTTTACCATCACAGTTTTTTGATCTATCATTTTATCAGTATAATTTTTTAAAGTAAAAACTTTAGTTTTTCCATTAGATGATATTTCTAAAGATATTTTGTCTGATGTTTCTTCTAAGGTTTTGACATCTAAAACTTCTATATTTTCATCAGGCAAAAGAACTTTCTTAAATTCATATATGGTATTCTCTTTTGCCACAAAGTCTAAATTTATTTTCAACTTTTACTCCTACATTAAATTCTTTCTTAAATTTTTTATCTCTTTTTCAAATTGCTCAGTTGTAAGTTTTTTAGCTCTATATAATTCTTTTATAGATTCTTGCTTATTAAGCACTCCCTTTCTTCCACTGACATCTAAGAAAGATGATATTTGAGAAACTTTTCCATTTTTTATATTTCCCTGTATTCCACTATTGGTATACATAATCTCACAAACAGGTAGTTTTATAGGTTTATTTTCTTCATCGATTCCATTAATAAATTCTTGATGTATTACACCTAATAAATTTGATGCAACCAACCTTTGGATATATTCTCTATCTTGCTCTTCAAACATACCTATAATTTTATCAACCGCATCAACAACACTATTTGAATGTAAAGTAGTTAAGACCAAATGTCCTGTTTCAGCTAAAGTCAAAGCTAATTCAACATTCTTTTTATCAATTAATTCTCCAACCATAACTATATCAACATTTTGTCTTAGAGCAGACTTCATACCTTCTGAATAGCTTCTTACATCTTTACCTATCTCTCTTTGTCTTATTATACTTTTATCATTTTTAAAAACATATTCAATAGGATTTTCTAAAGTTAAAATATTATATATCTTTTCACTGTTATATTTATTTATCATTGCAGCTATTGTACTTGTTTTTCCACAACCAGTTTTTCCACAAACAATTATAAGTCCCTGTGTCTCATCAAAAAAATCATTTATTTTCACACTTAGATTTAAATCTTCCAATGTAGGTGGATCTTTTCTTACAATTCTTAATGAAAGAGAAAGTTCCCCTCTCTCATAAAAAATATTTACTCTACAATTTCCTTCTAAATCTTTAAAAGATATATCTATTTCCTTATCTCTTTTTAATCTTTCTTTTTCCTCTTCTGTTAATAATTCAGAAATTAATTCCTCAATATCATCTTTTTTTATGATTGAACATTTATCATACTTATAAAGTTTATTATCTATCCTAAAAATTGGAAATTCATCTACTGATAAATGAATGTCTGTTACTTTGTAAGTTCTTCCTTTAGATATTAATTCTAAAAAAGTTTCTTTATTCATAGATTCTCCTTCCCAATATCCTCCATTTTATTATTTTAAAAATAATAAAACTAATATTCCTAGTATTATTCTGTATACTCCAAATAATTTAAATGTTCTTGTTTTTATATATCCCATAAACCATTTTATAACTACATAAGCCACTACAAAAGATATAAAAAAACCTATCCCTAATAATTGCCATTCAAGTGGAGTAAAAGCAAGGCCATTTTTTACAACTTTCAATAAAGTAGCTCCAAGCATAGTTGGTATTGCCAAAAAGAATGAATATTCAGCTGCTACTCCTTTAGTAAGTCCTAAAATTAAAGCACCTATTATTGTTGCTCCTGAACGAGAAGTTCCTGGTATCATTGCTAAACATTGAAAAAATCCAATAGCTAATGCTAATTTATATGGTATCTTTTCAATCTTATCTATTGCATTTGATTTTTTTATTTTATCCTCTATAAAACAAAAAATTATTCCATAAAGAATTAAAGTTGTTGCAACTATTTTAGTATTTCCCAAGAAAAATTCTGTTATATAGTCATCCAATAAAAGCCCTAAAACTCCAGCTGGTATAACTCCTACAATAACCTTACTCCAAAGATTTATTCTTTGATTAAAAACCTCTTTCGATTTAACAAAAGGATGAATATCATTCCAGAAATATATAACAACTGAAAGTATAGCTCCTAATTGAACTATTATTAAAAAATTATCCATAAAAGCCTTTGTTACATATGGACTGTTTATAAACTTTTCAACAAGTATCATATGTCCAGTACTACTTACAGGTAGAAATTCTGTAACTCCTTCAACTATTCCAAGTATTATAACTAATAAAAACGGATTCATTTAAAAATTTCCCCCTATAAATATGGATCTTCTTTAGCTAGATAGTTTACTACATAATCATAAACTCCCTCTTCTAATGTACAGAATTTTTTTGTATATCCAGCTCTTTTTAATTTTGCCATTTCTGCTTTTGTGTAATATTGATATCTTCCTCTTAAATCTTCTGGCATAGGTACAAACTCTATAACTTCCTCAGAATTTAATTTTTTACCAGATGCAGCTTCCATTGTAGCCATTGATAAATCTCTGAAACTTCTAGCTTCTCCAGTTCCTAAGTTATATACACCAGATTCAACTTTTTCTGTTAAGAAGAAATATAATACATCTACAACATCTTTTATATATACAAAGTCTCTAAGTTGTCCCCCATCTTCAAACCCCTCTTTATGTGATTTGAAAAGTTTAACCTTTCCATTTTCTTTATACTGATTAAAAGTATGGAAAACCATTGAAGCCATTCTTCCTTTATGATATTCTTGAGGACCATAAACATTAAAGAATTTACAGCTTATCCATTGCTTTGGAGTTTCTTTTTGTTTAAATGACCAGTCATCAAATAATTTTTTAGAATATCCATATTTATTTAATGGCATTAATTTTTTAAACTCTTCAACAGATATATCATCATCATATCCTAATTCTCCAGCTCCATAAGTTGCTGCTGAAGATGCATTAACAAAGTTTATATTTTGTTTTGCACAAAATTCCCATAATTTTTTAGTATAACCGTAGTTATTTTTCATAAGAAAATCAGCATCTGTTTCAGTAGTTGCTGAACAAGCTCCGAAGTGAGCTACTCCTGTGATTTTTTTTGCATTTTCTGGATTTTCTAACCAATCAAATAATTCATCTCTGTCCATCCAATCAGCATAATCTCTTTTTCTTAAATTTAGCCATTTATTTTCTGTTCTCATTTTATCAACTGCTAAAATATCATTTATTCCCATTTCATTTAGCTTCCATATAAAAGCACTTCCTATAAATCCTGCCGCACCTGTTACTATTATCATAGTGTCTCTCCTTTCAATTATGGTACATTATATATAACTAATTAAATTTTACCATTTTTTACTAATTTTTTAAAGTCATTTTTTGAAGAAAAAATGGCGTTCTTATGAACGCCACAAAATTATTGTTTCCATCTCTCTAATGGAGATAAATAATCTGGATAAGCTATATATAAAGCTTTTGCATTTATATTATTTAACTCTTTTTTATCCAATGTTTCTGCTTTTGATTTTCCTACTATCTCTTCAAGTCTTTCAGAAATCTCTGCTCCATACCAACTTCTTTCATCAAAGAACTCTTTTCTTTTTATAAATTTATTTAAAAGTTTTCTTAATTTTTTAGTATCACTTTCATCTAAATCATTTTTCTTAGAAAGTGCAACTATTTCTTGCCATTCCTCTTCTGTTGCAACTTGTGTAGCTATATGTGTTGATGGATTAGCCATTTTTAAACGAGAATCCATAACCATTTTTTCAACTAAACCTTTAGGATTTTTTAAGTTTGTATCTTCTAAATAGAATTTTCTATCTATTTTTGATGGATATTTATTTAAAAGTTTTACAAATCTCTCTTTATCCTCTTCATCCATCTCTTTTTTTGTGCTTAAAGTTGATAAGAAATTATAATCTTTCTCTGACATTATTCCTGTTTTTCTTAAATAATAGATCGGATCTTCATTACCATATTCATCAGTTATATAAGCACTTTCAACAACTGCTTTTGATATTGTTGATTCCCAATTCTTCATCTCTTCATCTGTTGCCTGTCTTTCCTTTACAGAGCTACAAGCTCCTAAAACTAAGATAGACATTATTAATAAAGCTTTTTTCATCTAATCACCATACCTTATTTTTTATCTTCCACAACATTTGTTGTAAGGTTTTCCACTTCCACAAGAACAAGGAGCCTCTGGATTTTCTGGTCCACCAATATTTTCTTTATTTTCTACAATTTTTGCTTCTTCTTCCTCAGATATTCTCTCTAAAGTTTCTTCTTCGGGAGTTCTTATAGCTACTTTAAACATATATGAAGTTGTTTCTTTTTTTATTGTTTCTAGCATCTGTCCATACAATTCTCCAGAAAGTAATTTATATTCAACAATAGGATCTCTTTGTCCATAAGATCTTAAATAAATTCCCTCTCTCAAACCATCTAATGTTTTTAAGTGTTCTCTCCATCTATTATCAACAACTTCTAATAAAACATATTTTTCAATCTGTCTCATTATCTCTGGAGTAATTTCAGCTTCTCTCTCATTATATTTTGCCTCTAAGTCATCAGCTAACTTATCAGCATACTCTTCAATACCAAAAGCTTTATACTCTTCTTGATTTTCTATTACATATCCATATTTTTCTTCTAAAAATTCAGAAAGTCCTTTTATATCCCATTCTTCTTTATACTCTCCAACAAATTTTTCAATTACTGCTGATTGGACACTTCCTCTTAACATAGAAATTATAGTTTCTTTTAAGTCATCTTTAGAAAGAGCCTCATTTCTACTTGCATAGATAGCTTCTCTTTGTTTGTTCATAACGTCGTCAAACTCAAGTAAAGATTTTCTTATACCAAAGTTTCTTGACTCAACTTTCTTTTGAGCATTTTCAATAGCTTTTGTTATCATTCTATGAGTGATTTGCTCTCCTCTTGGGATTCCTAATCTCTCCATAACATTTTTAACTCTATCTGATCCAAATAGTTTCATAAGATCATCTTCAAGTGATAAGTAGAATTGTGATTCTCCTGGGTCCCCTTGTCTTCCTGATCTTCCTCTTAACTGATTATCAATTCTTCTTGATTCATGTCTTTCTGTTCCAAGAATATAAAGTCCACCTAAAGCTTTTACTTTTTCTTTTTCTTCATCACATTGAGCCTTATATTTTTTTAACACTTCATTATACTCTTCTGGAGAAACATTTTCACTTTTTGCCATAAACTCAGCATTTCCTCCAAGCATAATGTCAGTTCCTCTTCCTGCCATATTTGTAGCTATTGTTACAGCTTTATATCTTCCAGCTTGAGCAACTATCTCTGCTTCTTTTTCGTGGAATTTAGCATTTAATACATTGTGAGGTATATTTAATTTTTTTAACTCATTTGATAAAAGTTCTGAACCTTGAATAGTTATTGTTCCAACTAACACTGGTTGCCCTTTTTCATATAGTTCTTTTATTTTTTCAACTATTGCTTCAATTTTTTCTTCGTGAGTTTTATAGATTATATCTCCATTATCTTTTCTTATAACTGGTTTGTTTGTTGGTATAATAACAACAGCTAAACCATATATAAACATAAACTCAGTAGCTTCTGTTTCAGCTGTACCAGTCATTCCAGATAACTTTTCATACATTCTAAAATAGTTTTGTAAAGTTATAGATGCAAGAGTTTGGTTTTCTCCAGCTATTTTTACACCCTCTTTAGCTTCAATAGCTTGGTGTAAACCATCAGAATATCTTCTTCCCTCTAAAGCTCTTCCTGTAAACTCATCTATTATTACAACTTCATTTTCTCTTATTAAATAATCTTTATCTCTTTCAAATAATTCTTTAGCTTTTAAACATTGCATTAAGTAGTGAGTTAATTCAATAGTTTCTGGAGAGTATAGATTTTCTATATTAAGCATTTTTTCAACTTTCTTAATTCCTTTTTCTGTTAAAACTATATTCTTAGCTTTCTCATCTACTTCATAATCTTTCCATACTTCGTCTGGAATATTCATTTCTTTTTTCTTTTTAACATCTGTTATTTTTTCAGTCTCTCTACTTCTTTCTAGATATGTAACTATTCTATAAAAAGTTTGATAAAGTCTAGCTGTATTTTCAGCAGCACCAGATATAATAAGTGGTGTTCTAGCCTCATCTATTAATATTGAGTCAACCTCATCAACTATACAGAAATTTAATTTTCTTTGTACCTTATCTTCTACTCTTCCAACCATATTATCTCTTAGGTAGTCAAAACCAAATTCAGAGTTAGTACCATAAGTTACATCTGCTTGATAAGCTTTCTTTCTCTCATCATTTTCTAGTCCATTAAGAATAACCCCTGTTGTTAATCCTAAGAATTCATAAACTTTTCCCATTTGCTCCTTGTCTCTTTTTGCCAAATAATCATTTACTGTGATTATATGTACACCTTTTCCACTAAGAGCATTTAAATATACAGGACAAGTAGCAACTAAAGTTTTACCTTCCCCTGTTTTCATCTCAGTAATTTTTCCTTCGTGAAGAACTATTCCTCCGATTAATTGAACATCATAGTGTCTCATTCCTAAAACTCTTTTTGATGCTTCTCTTACAACTGCAAATGCTTCTACTAATATATCATCTAGTGTTTCTCCATTTGCAAGTCTTTGCTTAAACTCTTCAGTTTTTGCTTTTAATTCTTCATCTGTTAGATTTACAAATTTTTCTTCTAAATCATTAATTAATTTTACTTTTTTCTGAATTCTTTTGATCTCTCTATCATTTTTGGTACCAAAGATCATTTTCAATAGACTTGTTATCATTCTCTATTTCCTCTCCATTTTTATTTTTTGCAATTATACACATTCTAATATATCATAATATTACTTATTAGTCAAACCTGTCTTTCATTATTCCCCTTTGACTATCTTGAAAAATTCCTCTTCAGTAATTATTTTTATACTCTCTATTTCCTGAGCTTTTTTTAATTTACTTCCAGCACTTTCTCCCACTATTAGATAATTTAGATTTTTACTAACAGCAGAAAGATTTTTTCCACCAAATTTTTCTATCTCTTCTTTTATCTCATTTCTTGAAAATTTAACCAATTTTCCTGTAACTAAAAATGTTTTTCCCTCGAAAATATTTCTCTCTACCTTAGACTCTTTTTCTTGTGAAAAGTTTAATCCATAAGATTTTAATTTTTCTATCATCTCTATATTTTTCTCATCTTTGAAGAAATTATATACAGATTCCGCAACCTTATCTCCCACTCCATTTATAAGTAGAAGATCTTCCACTGTCATCTTCATAAGAGTTTCTATATTTTTACTTTCTTCAGCTAATAAATTGGCTAAAAATTTTCCAACCTCTGGGATACCTAAAGAATAAAGTACCTTTGAGTAATCTCTTTTTTTACTCTCTTCAATAGAATTCAAAAGATTTTCCACACTTTTTTTACCCATTTTTTCAAGTTTTTCTATCTCTTCTTTATACTGACTTAAATTATATATATCAGTTATATCTTTCAGATATCCCAATTCTAAAAATCTCTCAACTATTTTTTGTCCAAGTCCCATTATATTCATTCCATCTCTTGAAACAAAATATTCAAATTTTCCTTGAATTTTTGCTGGACAACTTTCATTAATACATCTTAAATCTACAAGTCCCTCTTCTTTTTCAAGTGAAGAACCACAAATTGGACAAGTTTTAGGAGCTTCTATTTCTCTTTCTTCTCCTGTTCTTAATTCTTTTATAGGTTTTACTACCTGTGGTATTATCTCCGCTGCCTTCTCTATAAAAACTTTATCTCCTATTTTTATATCTTTTCTTACTATCTCATCAAAATTATGAAGACTCGCTCTCTTTACCTTACTTCCTGATACTTCAACCTCTTCAAGTTCTGCTACTGGAGTAACCTTCCCTGTTCTTCCTACCTGCCAAGTAATATCTAAAAGTTTTGTTGATACTTGTTTAGCTGGAAATTTATAAGCTATTGCCCATCTTGGACTTTTAGTTGTATTTCCTAATATACTCCAGTATTCAATCTCATTTACTTTTAATACCATTCCATCTGTTTCATAGTCAAGTTTTTCTCTAGCATCTTTCCAATACTCTATTCTTTTATCTATCTCATCTACACTAGATAAAACTTCAGCTATTTTTGTAGTTTTAAGCCCTAATCTTTCCAACATTTCAAAGGCTTCACTATGAGATTTTAATCCATATTTTTCCCCGTCAACTACAAAATAAAAATAGCAATCAAGACCTCTCTCTTTTACAATTTCTGGATCTAATTGTCTTAAAGTTCCACTAGCTGCATTTCTTGGATTAGCAAATATTTCCTCTCCATCGACAAGTCTTTTCTCATTTATCTTTATAAATCTACTAATAGGTAGAACAATCTCACCTCTAACCTCTATATCAATCTTTTCTTTTAAAATTTTTGGAATGCTTTGAATTTGTAAAATATTTTCTGTTACATCCTCACCGATCATTCCATCTCCTCTTGTAACACCTTGAACCAATTTTCCACCTTTATAAGTTACACTTATAGAAAGTCCATCAAGTTTTACTTCAAGTACATAACTTGGTTTTTTTCTCTCTTCTAAAAGCTTATCCACTCTTTTTATAAAGTCCTCAATCTCTCCAATATTATAACTATTAGAAAGACTCAACATCTTTTCCTTATGAGTTACCTTTGTAAATTTTGTATTTTTTAAACTTGATCCAACTTGATTAGTTGGAGAGTTAAACATTGTATATTGAGGATTTTCTTTTTCTAGCTCCTCTAATTCTCTTAAAAGTTTATCAAACTCTATGTCTGAAACAAGACTTTCATTTAAAGTATAATAATAATAACTATATTTTTCAATCAATTCTCTTAGTTCTTTTATTCTTTCTTCTTTTTTCATATTTTTTATACCAAACCTTTATTTTTTTCATTATTATATCATATTAATATAGATTTTATAATATAGAATATAAAAAATAGCCAAAATACATTGGCTATTTTTTATCACTGGAGTATTAATTAAAAATTAAATTTCATTTAAGTTGTTCTACTTAGCTATTTTTTTTAACTTTAAATTTTTTTCAATCAATTTGTACACATCTTCATGTGTTAAACTTTTTTCACCTTTTAAAGTTTCAAGATATTCTTTTACAGCTTCGTGCTCTTTTTTATGATATTTATTTATAATATAGTGTACATCAGCCTCTTGAGAAAAGTTTACAAATTTATGTTCTTTCATCAAAAATCATCTCCCATTTTCTCCAGCTGTCTTGATTATATTCCTTTTATTTTTACTTTTCAACCCTTTAATTAATATTCCTTATTTTTTCTTAAAAATATCTCAAATTATATAAATTCGTTTAAAAAATAATCATTTTTTTATTTTTTGTGCTATAATCTTTTTATATGATAATTGTTTTAGGAGGAAAAAATGATCACTATAAAAACTTTATTAGAAAATTCTGGTTCTAGAAATCGTAGCCTTTTATTTGAACATGGTTTATCTTTCCTTATCACTATCGATGAAAATTCTTATCTTTTTGATTGTAGTGGAGGAGATAAATTTTTAAAAAATGCAAAAAAAATGAATGTCGATCTTTCTAAAATAAAGGGTGTTATTCTTAGTCACTCTCATTTTGATCACTGTTGTGGATTTTTAGATCTTGTAGAAAATTTTGAAGTTAAAAATCTTTATACTGGAAAAAATTTCTTTGATACAAAATATTCTTTCGACGGATTAAAGTATTCATATTTAGGTTGTGGATTTGATGAAAACTTTCTTAAAAAGAATAATATCTCTCACACAGTTTGTAAAAATTTAATTAAGCTTGAAAAAAATCTATTTATCATTGGAAATTTTAAAAGAAATTATGATTTTGAAATGAGTCCTAAAAGATTTATTGTTGATAGAGGAGATAAAATAGAGATAGATAATTTTGAAGATGAAATTTGTATAGTTATAAAAACATCTGAAGGGTTAGTTGTTGTAACTGGATGTTCTCATCCTGGTATTTTAAATATGCTTTCTAGTATAAAAGATATTTTTAATGAAAAAATCTATGCTGTATATGGTGGAACACATTTAGTTGAGGCTGACGATTCCCGTCTTGAAAAGACTTTAACAGAGATGAAAAAATTAGGTGTAAAAATTTTAGGTTTCTCTCATTGTTCTGGAGAAAAAATTACTGAACTTATAAAAAAAGATGATGAATTTTTAAGTTGTCAGCTTAATACTGGTGACGAGATAAAGATATTTTAGTTTTGAATCATTACAATTTTTATTTTATTACAGTTTATTATATTTTTTTCTTTATTTTTTTAATCAAGTATTATATAATACTCTCGTAGGAGTAAGTTAGGAGTGAAACTATGAATTTTAATCAATTAGAAATTATTAAAAAAATTGTAGCTGATCAACTTGATATATCAATATCTGATATAACTGATGATTCAGATCTATTTAAAGATTTAGGTGCTGACTCTTTTGATATTGCCAATATAGTTAGTGAAATAGAGGTTAAGTTTGACATCTCTATCCCCTATGTTGAAACAAAGTATATCACTTTAATGAAAGAGCTTTTAGAGCATACAGATAAAAAATTAAAATAATTGGAGAAATATGATATTTAAAAGAGAAGAATTATTAATTGGAAAAGAAAATTTAGAAAGACTTAAAAACTCCCATGTAATTGTTTTTGGTGTCGGTGGAGTTGGAGGATTTGTAGTTGAAGGACTTGTTCGTGGCGGAATCGGTGAATTAAGTATAGTTGACTTTGATACTGTGGACATCACAAATATAAATCGTCAAATTATAGCCACAACTGAAACTATTGGAAAAGTTAAAGTTGACTTAATAGAAGAGAGGGCTAAGTCAATTAATCCTCAGATAAAAATTAATAAATTCAATGAAAAATTTTTAAGAGAAAATAGCTCTAAATTTTTCGAAAACAAAAATTATACTTATGTAGTTGATGCTATTGATATGGTTACTTCCAAACTTAGTATAATTGAAAATGCCTACAATCTAAATATCCCCATTATATCTTCTATGGGAACTGGGAATAAATTAGATCCTATGGCTCTTGAAATTGCCGATATTTCAAAAACTTCTGTTTGCCCTTTGGCTAGGGTTATTAGAAAAGAAGTTAAAAATAGAGGAATTAAAAAATTAAAAGTGCTTTATTCTAAAGAAAATCCTAGAAAACCTTTCAATGAAGACAATAGCAGAGAAAAATCTGTCAATGTGGGTAGCATATCTTTTGTTCCATCTGTGGCAGGACTTATTATTGCCTCTGAAGTTATAAAGGATATTTGCAATTTAAAATAAATTTAAGGAGAATGAATTATGGAAAAAATAGGAGTTTTTTACGGTACAACAACAGGAAAAAGCGGTGCTATCGCTGATGAAATAGATTTTAATCTTAGAAAAATAGATCACGAAATATTTAATGTAGCTGA
>NZ_JARHZE010000071.1 GCF_029258315.1 Fusobacterium sp.
GACTGACAAGAGATCATATAACAAGCCAAATGAGAGTTTTATCAGGAGGAGAAAATGCAAAGGTTCGTCTTTGTAAGTTAATGAATAGAGAAGCAAATCTTTTAGTTCTTGACGAGCCAACTAACCATCTTGATGTAGAGGCAAAAGAGGAATTAAAGAAAGCTGTGAGAGAGTTTAAGGGAACAGTTGTACTTGTAAGTCACGAACCAGATTTCTATATGGATGTTGTTACTGAAGTTTGGAATGTAGAGGAGTGGACATTGAAGGTGGTTTAGAAATCATATTTGCAACAGTTACAGAGAGTAAAAAGCTCTCTGGTTGCAAATTGGTTGCATTTTATTTTATTTGAAAATAAATTTTATTAATAAGGATATGTAATTTATATTAAGTTATATATCCTTATTTTTTTTATAAAAATATAATAAAAAAAAGTAATTTAAAATCAAGCTATACATTTTTTAATTTCATAGATATGAAAAAAATAGTATTAATATAACAAAATTTTATAAAAATTCTTTTAATTTAATAAAATATATAGTATAATAGAAAGGTATGACAAATTTAAATTAGGAGAAAAAAATGAAAAAGGAAAAAGAGTATGGTTTATTTACCGCAATTACTATGATAGTTGGAATAGTAATTGGTTCAGGGATATTTTTTAAAAGTGATAATATATTAGTTTATACTAATGGAAGTATATTAAAAGGGGTTTTGGTATTTTCAATAGCTGCTGTTGGAATAATATTTGGAAGTTTAACAATAGCACTTTTAGCATCAAGAACAACAAAAGCGGGTGGGCTTATAACTTATGTTGAAGAATATGTCAACTCAAGAATAGCAGGAGCTTTTGGTTGGTTTCAAGTTTTTATTTATTATCCAGCTATATTAAGTGTAATTTCTTGGATAGTTGGGGTATATATTTGTATGCTTATGGGATGGAAATTTAGTCCAGAAATTATAGGATTATCTGGTGGAGTAGCATTTTTAATTATTTTTATTATAAATTATTTTTCAGCTTTATTAGGTGGAGCTTTTCAAAATTTTAGTACAATTTCAAAAAGTCTTTTAATAGCTTTACTAGCAATTGTTGGTTTTATATATGGAGATCCAAAACTTATAACAACTTCAGGATCAAATTTAGTAGATGGAAATACAATGGCTTGGATTGGAGCTTTATCACCGATAGCTTTTTCATATGATGGATGGGTAGTTGCTACTTCTATATCTCATGAAATTAAAAACTCTAAAAAAAATTTACCAATAGCTTTGATAGTTGGACCAATATTTGTATTGATTGCTTATGTATCTTACTTTGTTGGAATAAGTATTTTAGTTGGACCAGAAAAAATTATGGAATTGGGGGATACTCATGTGAATGAAGCTATAACAATTCTTTTTGGAGAAGGTGGAGCTAAAATATTCTTAATTTTTATTTTAATTTCTGTGTTAGGAACACTTAATGGATTTACTTTAGGATTTATGAGAATCCCTTATTTATTAGCTATTAGAAATATGTTTCCTGGTTCAAAAAAAGTTAGTTCATTGGAGAAAGGGCATCATATTCCAAAAATTTCAGCAAAAATATCTTTTGTTATATCTGTATTTTATATATTTTTAAATTATATAGTTCAAAAATATAATTTAATACCTAATTCAGATATTTCAGAAATACCAATAGTAGCTAGTTATATAGTATATATTGTTCTATATGGATGTGTTATAAATCTATATAGAAAAGGAGAGGTAAAAGGAAAAATAATGGGATTAATAGTTCCAACAATAGCTATTTTAGGTTCACTGATTATAATAATAGGTGGACTTCAAAATCCAAGAACTTTTATTTATTTAGGAATTTGTGGAATAGTTATATTGATAGCATTAATATATTTAAAAAAAGAAAATAATAATATAGATTAAAAGTTAAACCGATCTTTAAAAGTTAGAAAAATCTAACAGATATAAAGATCGGTTTTTATTTTTAACTATTCTATTAAATTTTTAAAAGATCTGGATTAACTTTCTCAATATAAGCTTCTAAAGAGGTTCTATCCATTAGCCCATTAGATGGTCCTTGATGAAGAGTTGAAAAAGCTGCTGCATAGATAGCTATTTCAATAGAATTTTCCAATTTAAAATTTTTAGTTAGATATGAAGCTAAGGTTGCAATAAAAATATCAGAAGAACCAGTTATATCTAGACTAGGAAAATTAATAGGTGAAAATTTTTTTATTTTTTCTTCATTTATAAATGTATATCCATCTTTTATAGAGGTAATAATAATATTTTTAACACAATTTTTTAAAAAATATTGTCCACCTTCATCTATGTTCTTTTTATTTTTTGATAAAAGTTTAAATTCAGTTTTATTCAGGACTAAAATTTCAACCTCTTTTAGAATTTCATTTGAAACTTCTTTTCTTGAAGAGGGTTTTAAAATTATTTTGCTATTATTAATTTTTGCAATTTCAATAACTTTTTTTATACAAGGTTCTGGAATTTCAGTAGAGATTAAACAATAACTACAATTTTTGAAAAGATTTTGATTCTTTTCAATATCTTCAGGAGAAAGTT
>NZ_JARHZE010000080.1 GCF_029258315.1 Fusobacterium sp.
ATTCTCGAATTGATTCGTTTATAGGAAAATTTAAAAATTTTATGGGAATTACTGACCCAGATACCTTAATTCGAAGAAATTCCAATTATATTAAAGACCATAAAAAATTAATTGATAGTAATAAAAAACAAATCAATAACATTTCTAGCTCCATTAATAAACATAACTCTCTAATTAATAGCCATTCTAAATCTATTGAAGCTCATGACAATTCCATTAAAAATAATACTGATTCTATCAAAGCTGTTAATAATCTAGCTTATAATAATTCTAATTCTATTTCTTCTCATCAAAAATTAATTGAGGATAATAAAAAACAAATTGATAATATTTCTAGCTCTATTGATAAACATAACTCTTTAATTGATAGACATTCTAAATTTATCAAATCTCATGACAACTCTATTAAAAATAATACCGATTCTATCAGTTCTGTTAATAATTTAGTTAATAGTAATTCTGAACTTATTAAAAATAATTCCAATTATATTAAAAGTAACTCTTCCAATATTAATTCCAATAAAAATAATATTACTAAAAATACTAATGATATTTTAAATAACTCTAAATTAATTAATAACAATTCTTCTAATATTACTTTAGTAAATAACAACATTGCTAAAAACACTGATTCTATTAAAACTGTTAATAATTTGGTTAATAGTAACTCCGAGCTTATTAAAAATAATTCCAATTATATTAAAAGTAACTCTTCTGATATTAATTCCAATAAAAATAATATCGTTAAAAATGCTAACAACATTTTAAATAATTCTAAATTAATTAATAACAATTCTTCTAATATTACTTTAGCAAATAACAACATTGCTAAAAACACTAACTCTATTAAAACCATTAATAATTTAGTTAGTAGTAACTCTGAACTTATTAAAAATAATATCAATGATATTAAAAGCAACTCTTCCAATATTAATTCCAATAAAAATAATATCGCTAAAAATACCAATAATATTATTAACAATTCTAAATTAATTAATAACAACTCTTCTAATATTACCTTAGCTAATAACAATATTGCCAAAAATGCTAATAATATTAAAAATAATTCTTCCAATATAGTTTCAAACCAAAAACAGATTTCAGATAATTCTAAAAATATTTCAAACAATCAAAAAGATATAAATACTAATTCTAATAAAATCAATAATAACTCTAAAAATATTTCAGATAATCAAAAACAGATTATTAATAATAGAAATTTTTCTTCTAGAAATGCTGAGCTTATTGATAATCAACAGGAAGAGATAAATAATTTAACAAGTAGAACAAGTAATTTAGAAAATAAATTGGATAATCTAGATTCAAAAGTTAATAAAGGAATGTCACTTATGGCAGCTATGAATGCCATTGATTTTGGAGAAACAAGTGAAGGAGATTTGGTAATTGGAGCTGGGGTTGGGCATTATGTAAATTCTCAAAGTGTAGCCATTGGAGTTATGTATTCCCCTACTGATAATACAAAAATAAATGCAAAATATTCAGTTTCAACTGATAATATAAATACCTCTGCCATAGGTATTGGTATTTCTCATAAAATTTCTCATTTTAATTAAAAGAAAAGAGTTAACTCACTAATTTTTGAGTTAACTCTTTATTTTTATTTTTTAGGTATCGCTTCTAATCTTATTCTTTTCTTATTTATGAAAGTTATTTTTATTTCTCCATTTACCTCAGAATTTCTTTCAAACCATAATTTTAATGGCTTATTTCCAATAATTCTAGGAGTTCCTGAAGAATTTGCAGTTCTACTTACTCTTCCCTGGATATTTTCTTTATCTCCAACAACTATTTGTATCTCCTCTTTATCCTCTCCAACTAAAGATGAGTACGCTGTTTTTAAGTTAAAGAATCCTCTATCAAAATAACTTTTTCCAAGAATAAATATATATGATTGATATTCTCTTTTTGGTTTCTCAGGTTTTAACACCTCTTTTAATTCTGGATTTTTTTCAATAGCCTCTTCAATCTTTTCTTTTTCTTCGAGATCTTTCTTAACTGCTATCCTATCTTTTTGAACTATTTTTTTCATACGATCAACAACATTTTCTTCATTCCACTCTGCATTAAATTCTTTTATTAATTTAACTATATCCTGTTGTTTATATCTAGTTCTAAACCCTAAAAATTTAGTATTTTTTAGTGCAAATATTTCAACAGAAGTATTATCTAGTGACTTCAGTATTAATTCTCTTACTTGACTCTCTTCAGCTTCAAATTCTTTTGGTGAAACAAAACAATTTAATGCAAATTCTAAAACATCATCAGTTGATGCAATAAATTTTACAAAAGAATTTACAACAAAAGCAAAAACAACTTTATTTTCTTTTTTAAAATCTCCAATTTCAAAATATAAATTATTTTCTTGCTTTTTCCACTCTCCAACCTTTTTAAATCCTAATTTAGATAAAATTTGCATGAACTCCCCCTCTAATCTTATTTATTTTTATTTGCAATAATATTGTAACTTAAATTTCAAAATTTTTAAAGGAAAAATTTCAAAAATAATAAAAAAATTTTGAAATAATTTTTTTGAAATATATTTTAAAAAATTTCTTTAATAATTTTGTTTTATATTTCATTTTATTGTGATACAATATAAGGTAAAATACTACTAAATTTGAGGAGGAATAATGTTAATAGATAGAGAATTTGGAAAACAATTAGTTGAAAATCTAAAAGCTCAAAATAAAAAAGTTGTTTTTACCAATGGTTGCTTTGATATTTTGCACGTTGGACATTTAAGATATTTAAACGAAGCTAAAAAGCAAGGAGATATTCTTATTATTGGTGTTAATTCTGATTCTTCTGTTAAAAGATTAAAAGGAGAAACTCGTCCTATTAACAATCAATTTGATAGAGCTGAACTTCTTTGTGGACTTAAAGCTGTTGACTATGCTGTTATCTTTGAAGAGGATACACCAGAAGAATTAATAGCTACCCTTAAACCTTCTATCCATGTTAAAGGTGGAGATTATAAAAAAGAGGATCTTCCTGAAACCAAAATTGTAGAAAGTTATGGTGGAGAGGTTAGAATCTTATCTTTTGTAGAAGGAAAATCTACTACAAACATAGTAAATAAAATAAAAGGATAGTGATGTGATGGAAAAAATAATGACTTTTGAAGAGATCAATGAGTTTGCAAAAAAATTAGCTAACTATGTACAATCTGGTGATCTGGTTGCTCTTATTGGAGATTTAGGTACAGGAAAAACTACTTTTAGCCAAAATTTTGCTAAAGAATTTGGTGTTACTGACACTTTAAAAAGTCCTACTTTCAACTATGTTCTTGAATATTTTTCAGGAAAATTTCCTCTTTATCATTTTGATGTTTATAGACTTAGTGATCCTGAAGAGATTTATGAAATTGGTTATGAGGATTACTTAAATAGTGATGGAGTTTTACTTATCGAATGGGCAAACATCATAGAAAGTGAACTACCAAAAGAATATATAAAAATAAATTTTGAATATTTTGATGAAGATAAAAGAAAATTATTTATTTCTTTTGTTGGAAATGAAGAAAGAGAAAAGGAGTTGTTAAACCTATGTTAATTTTAGGAATTGACACTTCTACAAATGTTGGAAGTGTGGCAATTTATTCTGATGTCAAAGGAACTCTTGGAGAAATTTCAATAAATATCAATAAAACTCATTCTGAAAATATCATGGTTATGATTGATTATTTATTTCAATTGACTGGAACTACTATAAATGATATTGATAAAATAGCAGTTAGTATTGGTCCCGGTTCTTTTACAGGAATAAGAATAGGAGTTGCTGTTGCTAAAGGACTTGCATCTGCAACTAATTGTAAAATTGTTGGAATCAATGAACTTGATATTATTGCTGGAAATTCTAGTAATAATGATTGTTTTATCTGTCCAATAATTGATGCTAGAAAAGAAAGAGGATATTTCTCTACATTTAAATATGAAGATAGTAATCTTAAACAAGTTGGAGATTATGAAGTTGGAGAATTAAAAGAATTTTTAGAAAAAATGAAAGATACAAAAACTCTTTATTTAGGAGATGGAGCTTTAAAATATAGATCTCTTATCTCTGAAATAACTAAAGATAATGGACTTTTTGCTGAAAAATCTCTTTGTCTTCCAAGAGCTAGTGTTCTGTGTGAACTTTCTGTTGATAGAGAGGACAACCTTTATACAATGGAACCTATTTATCTAAGCAAGTCTCAAGCTGAGAGAGAAAAAGAAAAAATATAGAAGTTTTTTAAGTAAAATTCTATTAAAAAAAAATTAATTATGATATAATTCTATAAGACATAAAAAATTAATTCAAAGGGGATTTTTATGAAAAAGAGATATTACTTAATATTGGCTCTTGCTTTAATAGGTATGAAATCTCTAGGTAATAGTAATCCGACGGTTCCTGAAAATGAAGTTGAAATTGATTTAAATACAGGAAGGATACAATCAACGCAAGGATTAGATATCAACTATGGAGATGCGTCCCTTAAAGTTTTTGATGCAACCCGTGATGAGAAAAATGAAAAATTTTATATTAATAAAGACTTTATTCTTGAAACGGATCGTCCAACTGGAAACTTTAGAATAGAGGCTAAAAATGCTGAGCTATCTACAAATTCAAAAGATGGTGTTTTTGGAGAAAGTTTTAGCTGGTTTGAAGTTGGAGATATAACCGGAGCAGAAAAACCAAATGATAAAATTTATTTTGGTGGAGAAAAAACAGTTTATGAAAATGATACTATCAATGTTCAAAATGCTTGGCTTACTACTGATCCAAAAGTAAATACCAATAGAGATAGAAAAGATCTTGGATATTATCTTACTCTGGATAGTATCTGTATAGAACCTGATAAGCAAATTACCTTAAAAGGTGCAGATTTATATATCCATGATTTTGATGTTTTTCCATTTAAATTTCCTTGGTATCGTTTTAATATAAGACAAGGTTCTAAAGTTCCTTTGTTCCCTGAATGGGGTAGCAGTGAAGACTACGGTTGGCACATTTCTTGGGGAACTATCTATGAATCTGAAAATAATAAATACAGAGGTGGATTTGCACCTAAGTTTGCTGATACAATGGGAATACTTATTGGTAGATGGGAAAACTGGTATCAATTTGATAACATTGGTGAATCTAGATTAAATATTACTGACGCCCTTGTATGGAAAAAAGAGGATGACAATCAGAAAAATTCTGTTGGAAGAGAAGATGAAAGTTTTGACGACAGATGGGATGTTGAATATTCTCATAAATATGATGGAGAAAATGGACATTTTAATTTTGGATTCCAAAGTTTAACTTATAATATGAATGATGCCTTAAAAGATGTTATAGAAGACTATGACGCTGAAGGTAAATTTAATTATATTGATAAAGATGGGAAATTCCATGAAGGAACTCTTAAAAGAGATATTCCTGATATGGGAAAACATTCTAATTTCTATACTCTAGACACTTCTTTAAAAAATCTAGGAACAAATAAAGATATTACCCTTGATGCAAAAGTTAAATTAACTGATGATAAAGAGGGATATAAATATATTGTTTCTGATGAAGTTGACGGTATGGGATTCACTTCTCAAATAGATAATGATTTATTCTCAAATGTTAAGTTAGCTAAAGAAAATGAAAAATATTCTATCTCTGGTTACTATAATTATTTATATGACCTTGATAAAGGTTCTAGCTTAAGTGATGATAGAAGTAGAGGAGAAGATTTTGGTTTTGCTTTTGATGATAAAGAGAGAAAAATATCTTTATACTTTGATAAAGTAAATGGAGATAAATTTAAAAAACTTAATTCTTGGGAAAGAAACCCTGATCTTGGTAAACTAAGTGATGAGATTATCCCAGGACTTAATATCTATTACACTCCTTGGACAGTTGCTGAGTATGATGAATATAACTCTCAAAATTATGGAGCTAGTTTTGGAAATTATGACTTCATTGGAGATACTGAGGTTAAATTAACTTTTGATCACAAGTATTCTGAAAAGAAATTAAACCTTAATAACGATCCATTTAGAAAAGAAGTTTTTGGAAATAACAGAATAAGCCAATACAATAGATTTGAAAATACTATCTATGAAGAGATTGAAGAAAATAGAATTTCATCAACTATCTATTCTGATTACTTTGATACAACTTTCTTTGGTGGTACTTATAAAGAAAATATTGAAACTAGAGAGGGATCTTATAATGGTACTTCTCAAACATATATAAACGAATCTGATTTCTATGGAATCGGACTTGGAAAAAATAATCTTTCTTTAGGTTCACTTGGAAATATTGATATTAATGGAAATATTAGAAGAGATGAATTTACTAAGGGCGAAAGAGAATCTATTAAAA
>NZ_JARHZE010000085.1 GCF_029258315.1 Fusobacterium sp.
CCCACAAGGTTTATATCTTTAGGAGATACTTTTTCAATATTAAAATTAACTTTCCCTTCTCCAACTTCATTTAAAACTCCATCTATATAATCTCCATAAGAATATCCATAGGAGATTGGATTTTTAAATGTATAGTTTCTATATTTTTCAAAATTAATATTTTTTTCTTTTATATTAAGTTCTACATTATATTTAAGATTATCTGCATCAGCACCAAAAAGATACTTGGATTTAATATCCATATTTAAACTATTTTCATTATTTAAATCAATTTTTTCTGGTAATTTAGTTTCAACTTTTATTTTGTATGGAACTATTGTTTCTATAGATATATCTTTTATAAATTTTTCACTTCCAACTTCTAATTCTATTTTCCAAATACCTGTTTCAGATTCAAGATCAGTATTAAAACTATATTTATAAAATCCATCTTTTCCGTCTGTTATTATCTGATTTTCTATAACTCTTTTTCCTACTGGATTATATACATTTATTTTTACAGGGTGATTATCTGGAAATTTTTCTTTTATATTTCTAACTATCATAGATACATTTATTGTATCTCCAGGTCTATAAACTCCTCTATCTGTATAGATAAAACTTTTTATTTCTCCAATGTTAAAACTTCCATCTACCTCAAATCCATCATAAGAAAGTTTTGAATCATTAAATTTTAAAATTGATTTCTCATCTTCTGATTCAATAAGGGCATACATTATATCCTTATTATTTCTAAATTTCACCTCTCCATTTTCATCTGTTTTTCCCTCTTGAGTAACTTGATTATTAAAAGAGATCAATTTAACAGTTGCATCCTTTATAGGAGAATTTTTTAAAATATCCATAGCTATTATATTTGTATTTTCTTTTTCTTTTTGAGCTATCACACCGATATTTGATAGTAATATAGCCTTTCCTATCTTTCCATTACGATCTATTAAATTTTGTCTTTCCCATCTATCTTTATCCTTTGGAAAAGTATAGTCTATTCCTTTCTCATCAAAAGTTACTTCTACTAAGAATAGCCCTTTTTTATCTACAAAATTATCTAAATCTATCTCATTTTGTTGCCAAACATTTTTTTCTATATTTAACTCATAGTCTTTGTTAAAAACGGTATCTCCTACCTTATAAAAATTTTCATCTACGCCATAGTCAAAAACATTTCCGTTCCCCTTAAAAATAAATTCCTGTAAAAATTGAGTAAAGTTATTTTCATATATCTTTTTTATTTTTACATTAACTTTTTTTACATTTATTGATTTAAAAGCTATCTTTTTATTATTTGAACTTGGCAATATTATCCCATCATTTGAAAAAACTAATTTAGGTTCTTTTTCATTAAAATTAATAACCTTTTTTATATCTTCCTTTAGGATACTTCCTTTTATATCCTTTATTCCTTTTAAAATTTCTAGATTATATTTTTCACCTATTTTAAAATCTCCAACTATTATTAATCTTGATCTATCTTTTAAGATCTTGTAATTAACATTTGGACTTATATTTATAAACCCATCTATATTTTCATCTTTTAATTTTTCTGTAAATTCTATTTCTATTTTAGGATTATTCTCAGAGTTTGTTGTAACTCCTACCACACCTAACTCTTTTATTTGTTTTATTTCTTTTGATATCTTTTTCCCCTCATTTACCTCTTCCATCTTTATGCCTGGATTTTCTGTTATCTTTTTATTTTTCGCTTCATTTTCTTTGTTGCAACCTAACATCATAAACAAAAATATAAGACACAGTAGTTTTTTCATTTACTCCCCCCTTTTAATAACCTTTTTTCTTAATACTTTTATACCTCATAAAACTAATTTTTACAAATTATTTTTTCTATCCAATTTTCAATATCTCTGAAAACTTCATCTCTATTTATTTCATTATGAAGTTCATGCCTTGCGTCTTTATAAAGTTTAAAAGCTATATTTTTAAAATCCATCTTTTCATAAAATTTTTTTAGATCCTTTACACCTTTTCCATAAAGTCCAACTGGATCCATACTTCCTGAAATTATAAATATAGGTTTTCCTTTTAAAATATTATCAAATTTATCCTCATCATATAGTCTGTTTAAAAATATAAAAAACTCTTTGTAAAAACTACTGCTATAAGTAAACCCACAATTTTTATCTTGAGAATATTTTTTTACCTCATCTATATCACGAGACAACCAAGAATTTTCATTAAGATAATATTCTTTTTTTATTTTTCCATTGGAATTTAAAAATATCATTTTTCTTATAATATTAGCCCTTTTATTTTTATAAATTCTATCTAAAAGATAACTTAATTTTTCCCCAAAACTCCATAGAAACTTTTGTTTATAGCAAGAGCCACAAAAAATATATCCATCTACAAGACTTCCACATCTTTTCATATGCTCTTGAGCTATAAAAGAACCCATACTATGTCCAAAAATAATAAAAGGAAGATTTTTATACTTTTTCTTTAATTCTTTGGTAAAATTTATTTGATTTTCTATCATATCATTGAAATCATTTTTAAAAATCCCTATTTCTTCCTTATTTCTAACATTTTCTCCGTGATGAATATGATCTAATATCTCTACTTTCCAACCAGATTTTTCAAAATACTTAATAAAATGAATATATCTTTTTTTATATTCACACATCCCATGAATTATTTGAATTATCCCTTTTATATTTTTCTCCATAATAGTTCTCCTTTATTCTCAGTACTATTTTTTTATAAAATTAATAAAAATAAAAAAACCTACTCATATGAGTAGGCTTAAAAACTATTTATTTTTAATTATCCAAGGATTTGTACGTTTGCAGCTTGAGGTCCTTTTTGTCCTTCTTTAACTTCGAAAGATACTTGTTGACCTTCTTCTAAAGTTTTGAATCCTTCTTTTTTGATTTCAGAGTAGTGAACGAATAAATCTTTTCCTTCTTCAGAAGTGATGAATCCGAATCCTTTCTCAGCGTTAAACCATTTAACTGTTCCTTTGTTCATTAGTGATACCTCCATAAAATACTTTTGCATAGAACTTAAAAAGACTAGTTTAGAAACTTCAGTATTTTATTCAGATACCCCTATTTCACAATCTGTACTTCAATAATCTCTACTGCATGATTAATTATACTCTATTTAAGCTATTTTGTCAAGTTTATTTTTGTTTTCAACCTTCCATTGGGCTACTATTTTTCTAGATTTTTCAACTATTTCTTCCACTGAGTTGCCCTCTGGTTTTACCTCTCCTAGCACCTCTAATTTTATTTTTGCAGGTTTTGGTATCACACTTCCAAATGGCATAGACTCGTAAGCTCCATCTATTCCTAAAACTGTTACAGGAATATTTAATTCTTTTGATAAAATTGCAAAGAATTTTTTAAACTCTTGTAATTGTCCATCTCTTGTTCTTGCTCCCTCTGGAAAAATTACCAAATTTTTATTTTCTCTAAGAACTTCAGCTGAAATTTGTAGAGACTCTTTTAGATTGTCATTTATATCCATTAAGATAATGTTTCCATTTCTTGCCATAAAATTTAAGAATGGATTTTGGAAATGTTTTTTAATAGCAAAATAATAAGTTTTCTTTAACATATCCCCTTTAAATAATCTTTGAACAGCAAAAGCATCTATAAAACTTTCATGGTTACAAATAATTATTCTTGGTTCACTTGATAATTTTTCAACCCCTTTTACTTTTAATCCTAAATATAATTTTAAAACAGGAGCAAAAAACATCTTAGTAAACCAAATCATACTTGAAGATGGTAATTTATAATCTATTGATTCTTTTAAAATTTCAGACCAATTTATTTTTTCTAAGTGATATTCACTACTATTTTTTCTAATATATTCGCAAATATCTCTTATAATTTTTAAATCTACTACCTCTTCCTCTTTTACTTTAAATCCAAATGTTTTTTCTATAAAAGAATTCAATTGAATTATATCTAGTGAATCCAATCCTAAATCAATTTCAATATGTGAATCTGGATAAATATTTTCTCCCTTTTCCTCTTTTATATAATTTGCTAAAGTTTTAAACTCTCTTGTTTGACACTCTGGATCCTCTTTTACATCTTTTTTATTTTCCTCTGTTTTGTTATCAAGATTAGCCAATACATCTTTTAACATAAAACGTCTTAGTTTTCCCAATTTTGTTTTTGGAAGTTCATCTTTTACTATTTTTATTTCAAGAACCTTTCTATAAGCTGGTGCTTTTATATTATACGAGTCTATTATCTCCCATTTTAATGTCTCTGTAATATTAACTATATTTCTCTCTTTCATAAGTTGAAAATCTGGATAAACTAAAGCTAATAAGTGATTATTATATTCCATTACAGCTATCTCTTTTATTAAGTCACTACCTTTTGCAATCTCATTTTCAATATCTGATGGATTTATATTTTTACCATTTGATAAAACTATCATCTCTTTTTTTCTTCCTATTATACTTATATACCCATTCTCTATTTTTCCTAAATCTCCAGTATGAAACCACCCCTCACTATCTTTTACCTCTCTAGTGGCCTCTGGATTATTATAATATTCCTTAAGAACATTTCTTCCTCTTGCTAAAAGTTCTCCATCTTCTGCTATCTTTACTTCTACCCCTGGAATAGTTTTTCCAACAGTTCCAATATGAACATCATCTGGTCTATTGAAAGCTATTATAGGAGATGTTTCTGTAAGTCCATAACCTTCAAGAACTTTTATTCCCAATCCTCTAAAGTCTTCCATTATATTTGCATCTAGTTTGGCTCCTCCAGAAACTAAATATCTGATATGTCCACCTAAAGCATCATGAACTTTTTTAAAAACAACCTTACTGATTTTTGGATTATCTATACTTTTACAAGTTTTAAATAAAAATGAGGCAATCTTACTTTTAGAAATTTTTTCCATAAGCCCTTTATGAATCATTTCCCAAAGTCTTGGAACTCCAACCACAATTGTTATTTTGTATTTTTGTAAAGCTCCTAAAATTGCACTTGCTGAAAGCTCATCTATTAAAACTATCAAAGTTCCTATATGGATAGCCATTAAAAGATTTATAGAAAGTGGTAACACATGATGATATGGAAGTAAGGCTAATACTCTATCCTTTGGTGTTGCCATTTTTATCTCAACTATTGCATCGACATTTGACATTAGGTTATCAAAAGTAAGAACTACCCCTTTTGGTTTTCCTGTTGTTCCTGAAGTATATAATAGTACTCCTGTTTCTTCCGGTTCTGGAGAATAGATAACATATTCATCAACTGGAAAATCTTTTGAGAAAACTAAATCATCACAGTTTATTATCCTAATATCTTTTTTAACCATCTCAACAGCCTCTTTGGCTATTTTTAAATTTTTATTAGATGTCATAATTATTTTAGGATCTGCATTTGTCAATATATATGCTAACTCCTCTGTATCATAACCTGCATCTATGTTAACAGGAATACCTTTACTATTCCAAATCCCAAAAAAACTACATATAAATTCTGGCCTGTTTTCCATGAAGTTTACAACTCTATCTCCAGGATTTATATTTAATATTGAAGAAATATATTTTGAATTTCTTATTAAATCTTTATAAGTATACTCTTGTCCCTTATAAAATACAGCTTCTTTATTGAAATCTGTAACAAATTTTGTTGCCATATTTTTTCTCCCTCCAACTACTATAAGTTATCTATCATCTCTTCTAACTCTTTTTTGTCCTCACTAGTTAAATCTATTCCTCTTTTTAGCTTCATCAATATCTCAGAATCCTGTCCCGACATACTTCTTTCTAAAATTTTTATTATCAGTTTCACATAAAAATTCATTTTTCCTCCTAGTAAATTATATTATATAGTAAATTGAAAGATAATTAAATAAGCTTCCAAAAATTACAAATATGTGCCAAATAACATGATTATATTTCAAATGATTATTCACATAAAATATTGTTCCTAAGGTGTAAGTAATCCCACCAAAAACTAGAAAACCAAATGACAGTCCACTTAATGATGATTTTACATCTTTTATCACAAATACTATCATCCACCCCATAATCAAATAAAGCAAGGTTGATAAAATTTCAAATTTTCCAGTAAAAAATAATTTATAAACAGTTCCAAATAAAGTGCAACCCCATTGAATAAAAAAAACTATCCATTTAATTTTTCCGTCTAAAATTGTAAAGATATATGGAGTGTATGAGGCTGATATTAAGATGAAAATCCCAATATGATCAAACTTTCTAAACAGTCTCTTAAGTTTTTTATTTATAAGAAAATGATATGTACCTGACATAGTATAAAGAAAGATAAGTGCTATACCAAATATTACACAACTTATAACATACTCTGTTTTTCCAATTTTTAAAGAATGAGCTAATAATAAAATAAAACCTATAATTGAAAGAACAGCACCTAAATAATGAGTTATTGCATTTAGAATTTCTTCTTTACTTCTTTTCATAAAATACCCCCTATCATTCCCCCCTTATAAATATTGTAACACAATTTATATTTTTTTTATAATTTTTATTTATTTTTTACAATTTTTTTATAAATATTTTCAAATTAAAGATATTTAGATTAATTTTAGAATTTTATAATAAACTCAAGGAGGTTTTTATTTATATGGAAAAAGAGATATTTTTAAAAAATAGATCTTATAGAACTTTTACAGACGACAAAATATCAAAGGCAGAACTTTTAATGATGATTGAAAATGCCAGACTCGCAGCAAGTGCTAGAAATTCACAAAATATTAGATATGCTCTTGTTGAAAATGATTCCACTTGTGAGAAAATCTTTCCTTTAACTAAGTGGGCTGGACTTCTAAAATGGAATCCTAGTTTAGAGGAATCCCCTGTTGCTTATATTGTTATGTGTCTTCCCAATGATAAAAATTTAAATATGAATATAAATTATTTTGATATGGGAGTTGCAGCTCAAAATATTTTACTCACTGCTGTAACTTTAGGGTATGGTGGTTGTATTCTTGGAGCTTTTGATAAAAAAGCTGTCCATGATCTTTTAAATCTTCCATCAAATTATAATTGCGAAATATTGATAGCTCTTGGAAAACCACTTGAAATCTCAACTGTGGTTGAGGCAGTAGAGGGAAATATTGATTATTATAGAGATGTCGAAAAAAGACATAACTTTGTACCAAAAATTCCTTTAAATGAATTGATATTTTAATTGATTTAGCTGGTAAAATATTTTTACCAGCTAATTTTTATATCTATATTTTTTATGATATAATGTAAATAAAATATATTTTCACTGGAGGTATTATGCTAGAAAAACATATTGTAGAAAAAATTATAGATATAGCTCTTTCAACTGGAGGAGATTTTGCAGAAGTTTTTGTTGAGAAAAAAAATTCATCTAATCTTTTTATGATAGATGGTAAAATAGAATCCTCTATATCTGGAAGAGATTTTGGAGTTGGAATCAGAATTTTTAAAGGAGTTTTTTCTGTCTATGGTTATACAAATGATGTGACAGAGGAAAATCTTATAGAAACAACTAAAAAAATAGCCAAAAGTATCGAGGGAACTAAAGAGGATATCACTATAAATCTTATTAAACAAGATATTGAAAATATAAATAAAATAAAAATTTTTCCAGAGAGTATAAAAAAGTCTGAAAAAATTGATTTGATGAGAATAGCTAGTCATAGTGCAAAAAATTATGATCCACTTATATCTCAAACTAGAGTTTCTTTAGGAGATGTTAAGCAAAATATCCTTATTGCAAATAGTGAGGGACTTTGGGTTACAGATGAAAGAGTTCGTGGAAGAATCTCTATTGAAAGTATTGCAAGTGATGGAAACGATATGCAAACTGGTAGAGTAAGTCCTGGAGCATCTGCTGGATTTGAATTTTTTAAATCTTTAGATATTGAAAATGAAGCTCGTGAAGCCTCAAGAATAGCCAAGACAATGCTTTTTGCTAATTATTCCCCAAGTGGTAAATTTCCTGTTGTAATTAATAATAAATTTGGTGGAGTTATATTCCACGAAGCTTGTGGTCATGGACTAGAAGCATCTAGTGTAGCAAAAGGAAATTCTATTTTTGCAGGAAAAGTTGGAGAGCTAATTGCCAGTCCTTTAGTTAGTGCTGTTGATGATGGTACTATTCCTAATGAATGGGGTAGTTTAACAATTGATGATGAGGGACATAAAACTCAAAGAAATCTACTTATTGAAAATGGAATTTTAAAAGGATATTTAGTTGATAAATTAAATGGTAGAAGAATGGGAATGGAATCAACTGGTAGCGGTAGAAGGGAATCGTATAAGTACGCTCCTACTTCTCGTATGACAAATACTTTTATTTTAAATGGAAATTCATCCTTTGAAGAGATAATAAAAAATACTGAGTATGGTATATTTGCAAAAAATATGGGTGGAGGTTCTGTAAATCCTACTACTGGAGATTTTAACTTCGCTGTTATGGAAGGATATATTATTAAAAATGGAGAAATTAAAGAACCTATAAGAGGAGCTACCCTTATTGGAAATGGTGGAGAGGTTCTTAAAAAAATTGATATGGTAGGGGATAATCTTGGTTATGGACAAGGTATGTGTGGTTCATCTTCTGGAAGTATCCCTACAAATGTTGGACAACCTGTTTTAAGAGTCAGTGAAATAACTGTTGGTGGTAGAAAATAAAAATTAGGAGAGTATTTTTACTCTCCTAAAACATATTTTTTTATACTTTTTACAACTCCAGCCTCGTTATTATTTCCACCATTATAATTTGCTATTTTTTTCAATTCTGGATGTGCATTATCCATGGCAAAACTATACTCAGCCTGTTTTAAAAGTTCATAATCATTTAAATAATCACCAAAAACCATAGTTTCAGATCTTCCTATTCCCAATTTATTTTGTAAACTTTCAAGAGCTATCCCTTTATTGATATTTTTATCAGTTATATCCATCCAAATTTCTCCAGAAACAGACACCTTAAATTTATCATAGTAATCCTTATAACCCTTGTATGAATTTTCTTCAGCCCCTACTAAATCACAGATTGTAATTTTCAAAGCTTCATCATCTACCTTTGTTAAGTCTTCAACTATTTCAAATTTTGTATAATATTTTTCAACCTCTTTTATAAGTTCTGGATTGCCATCTTCTAAATAAGCCTTCTTTTTCCCACAAAAAATTAAATTTGCTGTTGGAAGTGCTCTTCCTATCTTTAAAAGTTCAATAGCATCTTCTCTCTTTAGAGGTTTAGAATACAACTCTTTTTCATCTTCCATTATAATAGCTCCATTTTCCGCTAAGACTATTATATTTTTATCCAACCTTTCAAAATTTTTAATAATATTAAAATATTGTCTTCCACTTGCCACTACAAATTTTATACCTAGATCTGTTATTTTTTTATGAACTTCCCAAAAACTTTCATCTATTTTTTTCTCATCATTAAGAAGTGTTCCATCCATATCAGTTACTATTAATTTTATCATTTTTCTCCTAATAATATTTTTTTATCTCACCAATTAAAGAATATAAAATTTCACCAGTTATTCCCCAGATAACCTCTCCATCATAATTATAAAAATATACCTTTCTTTCTCTTCCCCAAGGTTTATGATATTTCTCTGGAAGATTTAACTCTTTCGCTGGAAATATTTTTACTTCATCACCAATTTTATATTCAGGTACATTTTCAACCATAACATTTTTTATAACAACCTCATTCTCTAAAAAATAATCTAAGGGAACTAAAAAAACTTTTTCAACTTCATCTGGATTTGCTTTTATTTCCTCCATAGAAAAATTTTCTATATAACCTATTTGAACATCTATTAACTGTCCCGTTGGCATAACAATCTTTCCATAGTGTCTTATCTTTTGAATTCTATCTTTTGCTATTCCAATCTCTTCAAAAGTTTCTCTTAAGGCTGTTTCTATACAATTTTCATTTTTTTCAGTTCTTCCACCGGGAAAAGATACCTCTCCCCCTTGGGTTATATTTTTGGCTCTCTTTTCAAAAAGTATACTTACTTTTCCATCCTTTTCACAAAATAGAGCAAGAACAGAATATTTTTTATCCTTTTCTTTTCCGATTATTCTTTCTTCTTCCTCTCTTTTATCTAAAAAATTACATAAAATATTATTCAAAAGATTTCACCTCTTTTATACTATTAAATCTCCCACTTCCATATTTAAATATTCTATTAAATCTTTAGGAGACATCTCTATTTGGAGTCCTCTCATACCACCACTAAAAATTATAGTTTCATAATCTAAAGCTGATTTATGGATAAAACTTTGATGTTTTTTCTTTATTCCTACTGGCGAACAACCACCTCTTACATATCCTGTATATGCTGTTAAATCTTTTAGAGGTAACATTTCTACCTTTTTACATCCCGCTAACTTTGCTAATTTTTTTAAATCTATATTATCTCCTCCAGGGATACAAACAATTAATAATTCTTTTTTTTCATTTAACAAAGATAGTGTTTTAAAAATTTGATTAAGATCAAGTCCTGTTTCTAAAGCTACATGAATAGCACTTAAATCATTTTCATCTACCTTATATTCTCTTAAAGAATATTTTATTTTGTGTTGATCTAACTCTCTAACTGCATTTGTTTTTTTCATTTAATTTTTTCCTTTCATTAATTATTCTAGTGTATAATTTAAAAAATTCTGTCACCACAACAAACCCTAAAATAATTGCCATAGATACTATAAAAGTTTCAGCTCCTTTATTTGCTGCTCTTGTATATTCACCATTGAATAAATATAGCATTGTATAATAAGCTCCCCCTCCTGGTACAAGAGGTGTAAATGTAGGAATTAGTGCTGATGTCACTGGTGTTTTTAATATTCTTGCTATCATCTCAGAACCAAAGGTCACAGCTACCCCAGCCCAAAAGAATCCCACACCAATACTAAATCCTAACTTTGTTAAAATAATATAAACTAGCCAACCTAATCCACCAACAACTGATGATGAAATAGCTATTTTTCCTCTAACATTAAATATCAAACAAAACCCGTAAGTTACCATTGAAGCATATATAAATTGACTTACCATTAATATACTGTTCCTCCAATCATAGAATATAAATTTATTACAATCCCTGCTCCTATTGCAAGTGAAGTAGCTATCATTAACCCTTCCATTACTCTTGAACTTCCTGCTATCAAATCTCCCGCAACAAAGTCCCTTATTCCATTGACAAATACAAGTCCTGGTACAAGGTTCATCAAACAAGCAATTATTATTGTTGATGGTTTTTCTGTGTATCCAAAATAATTTCCAATACAAGCTATACTTGTACAGACTATACTTCCAACTAAGTTTACTATTACACCATTCATACCTATTTTTCCAACATAATAAGTCGCTATCCCTGCTACAAATCCAGCTATTCCACCTATGATGGCCTCATTTATTCCACCACCAAATAAAAGTCCAATAAATATTGATACAAAAATAAAACCAATCATATATCTATACAACTCATTATAAAAATTTTTATCTATTTTTTTCATCTTTTCATAAAATTCATCAAAAGTATATTGATCTATCTGTCTTATCAATTTATTTGCCTTATGAACCTTATTCAAGTTCCAACTTCTCTCTGTTATCCTTGAAACCAATGAATGATACTGAGAATCTTTTCCCTTTATAGAAACAACTATACAAGTTATGGTTACAAAAGTTTCTATCTCATATCCATAATGGCGTCCTACTCTACAAATGACGTCCTCTGCTCTATATACCTCTCCACCATTTTGAAGAATTAACTTCCCTGTATAAGCAGTTAATTCTAATATCTCGCTTTCTAGTCTGTTTTCCATTTTTTTTTCTTTCATATAATTATTTACTCCCAAATATCTTTTTTATAGGAAAATTATAACAAATATTTCAATATTTATCTAGTTCTTATTGTGTATTTTTAGCATTTTTATTGATTTTTTTTATTAAAAATAATTTTTTTATTATATTGACTAATAATTTTTTTTTAAGTATAATATATAAAAATATTTAAAAAGCAGGTGAATGGCTAATAATTACCCATACTTGCTTTTTTATTTTGATAATTTTAAGGAGTGATTATGAAACTATTATCTTTATTTTCTTTTAATAAAAATTTTATTAAAAGTTTACTGCTTTTAGCCCTGCCCTTGATAGGACAAAATCTTATTACCTCTTCACTAAATCTTTTAGATAATATTATGATAGGACATTTAGGAAAAAATTCCATTGCAGCCGTTGGTTTAGCCAATCAATACTATCTAGTATTCTTTTTAACTACTTCTGCTGTTTGTGTTGGTGGTAGTGTTCTTCTATCACAATTTTGGGGAAAAAAAGAAATTTATAATATAAAAAAATTTGCTGGTATTTCCCTTGCAGTTTCAACTGTATTTGCAGTATTTTTTTCTTCTCTGGCTCTTTTTTTTCCGGAGTTTATTATAAAACTTTTCACTGCTAATGAGGAAGTAGTTAAAATAGGGGCCTCTTATTTAAGAGCTGTTGCACCTAGTTATATATTTACATATCTTTCTTTTAACTTCTGTGCTGCCTTAAGAAGTACTGGGCAAACTTCAATTCCAATGCAAGGAAGTCTTGTTGGTTTTTTATTTAATGGTATTTTAAATTATATTTTTATATTTGGAAAATTTGGAATAGGACCTCTTGGAGTTGTAGGTGCTGCTTTAGGAACAACTTTTGCTAGACTTATAGAACTTTCTTTCTTATTTTTTATGACTTATGTAAAAAATAATATTATAAAAGCTAGTTTTAGAGAACTATTTTCATTTGATAGATATGATTTTAAGCTTTTTTTAACTACAACTTCTCCAGTTGTCACTAATGATTTTATCTGGGTAGCTGGAACAACTGCCTATTCAAAAGCATATGCTATTATTGGAACTGATGCTATTACCACTATGCAGATAGCTGGTATAACAAATAATCTTTTCTTTATTTTTGGTATTGGACTTGGAGTTGCTAGTTCTATTATGATTGGACACAGTATTGGAGAGGGAGATTCAATAGATGCTATTTATGAAAAAGGATTAAAAATGTGTTCTTTCTCAATTTTAGTAGGAATTTTTATAGGAATTACATTCTTTTTCACAGCTCCATTTATTAATTCATACTTTAAAGTTTCACCTGAGATAAAAAGAGATACCTTACTTGTATTAAAAGTTATGGCTTTTATTCTTCCTATAAGATTTTTAGGTATGAGCTACATCATTGGAACATTTAGAGGTGGAGGAGACGTTTTATATGCTACTTTAACAGAATTTATCTCAATGTGGTTTATAGCTATTCCTATTGGATTTATAGCTGTTATATTCTTTGATGTAAATATAGTTTTACTATATTGTTTTATTTGTTTAGAAGAAATTTCAAAAATCATAATTGCTTTCCCTAGATTTAGATCAAGAAAATGGATTAAAGCTTTAGTTTAATATCAATAAATTTAAAGAAAGTAATTTTTATTTATTAGTTATATGATTAAAAAAAGTTATAAATCAGTAGACAAAACTACCAATTTATAACTTTTTTCTATTTGATTATTTATTTTTAATTTCTTTTTTTAGAGAAAATTCTTAATAGATATAGAAATAGATTTATAAAATCTAGATAAAGTGTTAAAGCACCTAGTATTCCTAATTTTTGAATAGTCTCTTCATCTCCATCAGATATTTCATAAGCTAAATTTTTTATCTTATTTACATCGTAAGCTGTCAAAGCTGAAAATAATACAACACCAAATATTGTTATCATCCAATAAACTGCTGGAGCTTTTAAGAAAATATTTAGTAAACTAACAATTATTATACTTATTAATCCTGTTTTTAAATAACTTGAATAATTACTTAAATCCTCTTTTGTTGTATATCCATATATCGCTGTTACACCAAACATTATAATAGTTGTAACTAAAGTATAACCTATTACAAATACATCTCCTATTGCTAATCCTATCAATGAAAATACAAAACCATTTAGTATAGAATAAACAAAGAATAATAATTTTGACATTCCTGTAGACATTTTAGATATTCTAGCAGATAAAAACATTACAACTACAAACTCTAAAATTATTATTGCATAATATGATTTAGCTATTAAATTAATTAATCCTGGATTAAAAAATACCATATATACTGGCACTAAGAAAGTTACCAATAATCCCATTATCATATAAAGGAATGATGATCTTAATAGTTTGTTTGAACTTCCTTCTAAATATCTTTGTTCGTTTTCTAACTCTTCTAACCTCATAATAGAACCTCCTTGTTAAATATATTACTTAGACTACCTAATCATTTTAAAAGTTTATTTTCTTTTCAAACTAAATTAATAAAATATTTTAATTCTATATATTAAAATACTTATAAAACTTTACTTCATTCATTTTTATATAAATATTTACTAACATTTTTTTTAAATCTTTTTTCTTTATATATAATTTTGTATATAACTTTTAACTTTTTTACAAAAAATTAAAAAGTTGGCAAGTTCCTATCCTCCCAGAGGGCTGCCCCCCAAGTACTTTCAGCGTTTATGAGCTTAACTTCTAGGTTCGGTATGTTACTAGGTGTACCCTCATAG
>NZ_JARHZE010000017.1 GCF_029258315.1 Fusobacterium sp.
TATTTGGTGAAAAATTATGAATAAAAAATTCTAAAATAGTATAGTTTATTAAGAAAATTTATGAATGTAGATATATGAAAAAAATAATACTAAAAAATTGAAAAGAAAAGTAATAAAAATCTCAAAAAATATGGTACTTTTTTAATCAAAATATAAAAATGAAGTAAAAAAGGGTAAATTAGTGTTGACATAATAACTTGTTTGTTTTATACTTATACAAGTATAATGTTATTTATATAATTTTTTTAATGCAAAATTAAATAAAGTGATACGAATGAATGAAATTACATAAAAATTATATAAATTTCATAAAAAAATGAGGTTAAGGAGTGATTATTTTGGCAGAAAAGAAAAAGCACGAATTCCCCACAGCATTTACAGTATTATTTATCATTTTGATTATGGCAGCAGTATTAACTTACATAGTGCCATCAGGAAGATTCTCAAGACTTACTTATGATGATGTGGCAAGAGAGTTTGTAGTAACAGATCAAAACAACGAGGTAAAAACATTACCAGCAACACAATCAGTATTAGATGACTTTAAAATTCAATTAAGTTTATCAAAATTTGAAGACGGGACAATTAAAAAACCAATAGCAATCCCAGGAACTTATGTTCAAATCAAACAACAACCACAAGGAATCCTAGAGGTTATCCAAGCACCTGTTACAGGGGTTATGGATTCAGTTGATATTATGATATTCGTTTTAATTCTTGGAGGAATTATTGGACTTGTAAATAAAGTTGGAGCTTTTGATGCAGGAATGGGAGCTTTATCTAAGAAAACAAAGGGAAAAGAGTTTATCCTAGTTATCTTGGTATTTACTCTTACTACTTTAGGGGGTACAACATTTGGACTGGCAGAGGAAACAATAGCATTCTATCCAATACTTATGCCTATTTTCTTAATAAGTGGATTTGATGCAATAACTTGTATCGCAGCTATCTATATGGGATCTTCAATAGGAACAATGTTCTCAACAGTAAACCCATTCTCAGTTGTTATAGCATCAAACGCAGCAGGAATTAGTTTTACAAACGGTTTAGTATTTAGAATAATTATCTTAGTTATCGGTTCTATAATAACTTTAGCTTATATGTATTGGTATGCAAATAAAGTTAAAAAAGATCCTAAAAACTCTTTTGTTTATGAGGAAGAGGAAAGTATAAGAGAGCATTTCTTAAAAGATTATAATCCAGATGTAGTAACTGAGTTTACATTAAGAAGAAAATTAATAATGATATTATTCTCACTAGCATTTATAGTTTTAGTTTGGGGAGTTGCTTTAAATGGTTGGTGGTTCGGAGAGATGTCAGCATTATTCTTAGGTGTGGCAATAGTTATGATGATTTTATCAGGACTTTCTGAAAAAGAGGCTGTTAATACATTTGTTGCAGGAGCAGCAGATCTAATCGGTGTAGTTTTAACAATAGGACTTGCAAGAGCTATAAATATAGTAATGGATAACGGTATGATATCTGATACACTTCTATATTATTCAATAGATATGATAAGTGGAATGAATGGATCTCTATTTGCAATTGCTCAACTTGGAGTATTCTCATTCTTAGGATTCTTTATTCCATCATCTTCAGGACTTGCAGTTTTAACAATGCCTATTATGGCACCACTAGCTGACAGTGTTGGATTATCAAGAGATGTTGTAATCAATGCTTATAACTGGGGACAAGGATTAATGGCTTTCATTACTCCAACAGGACTTATCCTTGTTACACTTGAAATGGCTGGAACAACATTTAATAAATGGTTAAAATATATAATGCCTTTAATGATAATAATGGGAATTTATGCAGCAGTAGGACTAATACTAGGAGTATATATTTTATAATTTGAAGGGTGATTTATTATGAGAAAATTAGAGGGAATAAAACCTGAAAGAGTATTTTATTATTTTGAGGAGATTTCACAGATCCCAAGAGAGTCATATAATGAAAAAGAGATCAGTAATTATTTGGTTGAGTTTGGAAGAAAACACAATTTAGAAACTTATCAAGATAAACATTACAATGTAATTCTTAGAAAAAAAGCTACAAAGGGGTATGAGGATTTTCCAGGGGTAATATTACAAGGGCATATGGATATGGTTTGTGAAAAGGAAAATGATAGCAACCACGACTTTAAAAAAGATCCGATTAACTTAATAGTAGAGGGAAATATCTTAAGGGCAGATAAAACAACTCTTGGAGGAGATAACGGAATAGCTCTTGCAATGGGAATGGCACTTCTTGAAGATGAATCTATAAAATGCCAAGTTGAATTATTAGCTACAACTTCTGAAGAGGTTGACTTAGGTGGAGCTTTATCACTTGAGCCTAATCTATTAAAGGGAAGTATGTTGATAAATCTAGACTCTGAAGAAGAGGGAATAGTTACAGTTGGTTCAGCTGGTGGTATTGAGATAGATGTAGATCTTCCTATTTCAAGAAAAAATATTGGGGAAACTACTCTATATACTATTAGTTTAGAAAAATTAAAAGGTGGACATTCTGGAGCAGAGATAAATCAAAAAAGAGGAAATGCTAATAAAATAATGGTTGAGTTACTTGAAAAATTAGCTAAAGCATCTCAATTTGATTTTATTGAGGTAAGTGGTGGAAGTAAGGACAATGCAATCCCTAGAGTTGCAAAAGTTTTATTAGCCTCTAAAGATGATATAAAAGATAAGATCAATTCTATTTGTCAAGAGCTAAAAGATAAATATATGGGTTATGAACCAGATATGAGTTTTAACTTAGAAATTTCAAATGGAAAAAATATTTTAGCTATGTCAAAAGAGGACTTTGAAAAGTATGTTAAAACTATTAAGGATATACCAACAGGTGTAAATACTTGGATGAAAGAATATCCAGAGATAGTTGAATCATCAGACAACCTAGCAATAGTAAAAACTTTAGAAAATAGTATAAATATTGTTATCTCTTTAAGAAGTTCAGATCCAAAAGTTTTAGATGAATTAAAATCTAAGATGTCAGATATATTAAAAGATAACGGAGCTGAATTTGAATTTTCAGACGGATACCCAGAATGGCAGTACAGAGCTGAATCAAAATTAAGAGATAAGGCTGTGGAAGTTTATAAAAAACTTTATAATAAAGAGATGAAAGTTGAGGTAATTCATGCAGGGCTTGAGTGTGGGGCATTATCTCAAAACTATCCAAATATAGATTTTATAAGTGTTGGACCTAATTTAAAAGATGTCCATACACCTAGTGAGATTTTAGAGATAGACTCTACTGAGAGAGTTTATG
>NZ_JARHZE010000018.1 GCF_029258315.1 Fusobacterium sp.
ATATTTCTTTTTCCTTCAGTCATTTGAATACCTTTTCTTTTTTTCTTTTCCATAAAAAATAGCCTCCTATGATATTAATTTTATCATAGAAAGCTATTAAAAGTTAGTATTATTTAATTTACAGAATTTTTTTCACAGGCTCATTTTTTATTTAAAATAAAAAGAGCTGAGCAAATTAATGATTAAAAATCATCAATTTGCAACAGTCCCATTTTAAAAAAAGTTTATTTTATTATTAATTTTTCTATATCAACAGGTTTCTCTTGAAGTCCGTTAGCTATTAAAAACTCTTGAGTAGCTTTTAAATCTTTAATATCATTTTCTGTTATTTCAGTATTGAAATCATAAAGAGGGAACATTGTTCTAACCTCTTCAGGAGTATTTTGAACTTCTGTTGCAACTTTATCAACAATAGATTCAAAATCATTATTTATAATATTTAGAATACTGTTATTAACTTCATTGAATTTTTCAACAGCCTTAGGATATTTTTCTAAAAAATCTCCTCTTACTGCAGTAACAACTAATCCTTGTACAAGTCCCTCTCCAGTAGTGATAACTTTTGCTCCAGATTTTATAGTGTTAAGAGCAACAGGTCCAGCTAAAAGAGCAATATCAGCACTACCATTTAAAAGAGCTGACATAGCTCCAGGAAGTCCCATATTTATAAGTTCTACATCATCAGGATTAACATTTTCAGTATTTAGATAAGTAACTAAAAGTTGATGAAGTATAGTTCCTTTTGGTCCAACTACTTTTTTTCCTATAAAATCTTTAGGTGATTTTATATTTTCGTCCTTAGTTAAAATCATAAAAACTTTAGGAGCTCTAGTATAAACACCAGTTAATTTTAAATTTACTCCATTAGAAGCTCCAATTAAAGCAGATGGAGCACTTAAAGCATAAAGAAAATCCATTTGTCCAGAAGCTAGAGCTTGAATTTGTTCAGGTCCAGTAGTAAGTTCATAAAAGTTTACCTTTGTTCCCTCTTTAGCAAACTCATTCTCAAATATCTTATCATTTCTTCCTAAAATAGAAGGAATGTTAAGAGGTGCTTTAACATATGTCATATTTAGTTCCTTTGGAAAATCTTCAGCCTTTTCCTTAGAACAACCAGTAAATACACCAAGTGCAACTAATAAAACAGCAAAAATTTTTTTCATAATAATTTTGTAAGAAAATAAAATTTTCTCACTAACCTCCTTTTATTTAATTATATTATTTTAATAACTCTTTTATTTCTTTTTTTAATTCTAAAAATTCCAATTTATCAATATCCTTTGGTTGAGGATTTTTTATATTAAAAGTCTTAAAATTTCCATTGGATATAACTATAATATCATTGGCTATGGTTATAGCCTCATCAATATCGTGGGTCACAAAAATAATTCCTTTTTTTGTATTTTTAAAAATTTCTATTAAAGTTTGTTGTAAATTTTTTCTAGTAAAATAATCTAAGGCTGAAAAAGGCTCGTCCATCAATAAAATATCTGGATTATATGCAAGAGCTCTAGCTATGGCAACTCTATTGCTCATTCCTCCTGAAAGAGCATTTGGAAAAAGTTTTTTACAATCTTTTAAAGAGACCAAATCTAAAAATCTATCAATATCAGAAGTTGATATTTTATTTTTAGTATCGTGAATTTTAATATTGTCTTCAACAGATAACCAAGGCATTAGACGGCTCTCTTGAAAAACAAATCCTATTTTATAATCTTTATTTTTTTTATCATCTAGATACTCAACTGTTCCAGATGAAATTTTTTCTAAACCAGCTATAATTCTTAAAAGAGTTGTTTTACCACAACCACTTTTTCCTAAGATAACAGTTATCTTATCTGCTGAAATTTCTAAATTAATATCTCTAAAAAGGGTATTATTTTTATTATCATTTATAAAAGTTTTTTCAAGATTTTTAATAATAAATTTACTCAAAACAATCTACCCCTCTTCTTTTTAAAAATTTATTTATTACTTTTTCAACAATAAAATCACTTATAGATCCAAAGATCCCAATGGATAAGATCCCAATGACAACTATATCGATCCTTGATAAAATCTGTCCATCAAGGATAAGGTAACCAAGCCCAGAAGATGCAGCTATCATTTCAGCTCCTATAATAGCTCTCCAAGAATATCCAATAGCTAATTTTATTCCAAGTAGAATATCTGGGATAGCATTTGGAATTATAATTTTTTTAAATATCTCCCATTTATTCAGTCCAAAAACCTGTCCAACTTCAATAAGTTTTTTATCACAGGAATTTATTCCTTTGAAAGTATTTAGAAATAATGGGAAAAAAGAGGCTAAAATTATAATTATAATCTTAGAAGTTTCTCCAATACCAAACCACAAAATTATCAAAGGCATAAGTGAAAGAGGTGGTGTATGTCTTAAAAATTCTAAAACACCTTTAAAATATATAAAAAATTTAGGAAATAATCCAAAAATTATAGCTAGAGGTACAGAAAAAGAAAGAGCTATAAAAAATCCTGAAAATATCCTAATAAAACTGATAAAAAAATGGTGGAAAAGTTTTCCATTTTTAAGAAGTATAATAAAAGTATCTAAAACCTTTGTAGGTGGTGGAATTAAAAAAGGATTCCAAAGTTTGAAATAAGAGCCTACAAACCAAATAAATATAATTATAAAAAATAATATAAATTTTTTAAAAATATTTTTATTAACCATCATTTTGCCTTTCTAAATTATTTTATTATTTAATTTTAACATAGTAAAAATATAAAATCAAGATAGTAAATTGTAATTTTTACAAATTAGTAAGGAATTGAAAAAATAATTAAAAAATGTTATTATATAATAGAAGAAAACTAAGAAAGAATATGGAGGATACAATGAAGATAAAAAGATTTAATACTGGTGGATTTATGACACATTCATATTTAGCTTGGGAAGATGATGGAACAGCTTATTTATTTGATTGTGAGGGGGAAAGAATAGATAAAATAATAGATTTTATTGATGAAAATAAATTGGATTTAAAATATATAATTTTAACTCACGGGCATTCAGATCATATCTGTGGATTAAATAGAGTAAAAAGCAGTTATCCAGATGCAAAAGTTCTTATAGGAGATGAGGACGCTGAATGTTTAGTTGATCCTAATCAAAGCCATTCCAACTATATTTTTGGGATAGATTTTGTATATAATGGGCCATTTAAAAGAATAAAAGGTGGAGATGTAATAGGAAAATTTAGAGTTATAGACACTCCAGGACATACAGTAGGTTCAAAATGTTTCTTTGATGAAGAGGATAAAATTTTAATATCTGGAGATACAATGTTTAGAAGAAGTTTTGGAAGATATGATTTTCCAGGAAGTAGTGGAGAACAACTTTTTAATAGTTTAAGAAGATTGTGCAAACTACCAAACGAAACAGTTGTATATAGTGGACACACTGAAAGTACAACAATAGGAGAGGAAAAGATATTTTTATCTTCTCTAGGAATACTATAATTTTAGGAGGAAGAAATGAAAAAAATATATGACTTAGTAGTTGTTGGGGGAGGACCTGCTGGTTTAACATCAGCAATATATGCTGGAAGAAGTAATCTTTCTGTATTAGTTATAGAGAAAGAAGGAGTGGGAAGTCTTGCTATGGCTCACTCAATAGAAAATTATCCAGGATTTCCAGAAGATGTAAGTGGAAAAGAGATACTTGCCCAAATGAGAAAACAAGCTGAGAAGTTTGGAGTAGAATTTTTAAATGGGACTTTTTTAGGAATAGATATATATTCAGATCCTAAAATAGTAAAAACAGATAAGGAAAACTTTGAGGCAAGAACAATAGTTTTGGCTCTTGGAGCTGGAAAAAATGCTGGAAAGAAATTACCTGGAGAAAAAGAATTTTTAGGTGCGGGAGTTTCTTACTGTGCAACTTGTGATGGAGCATTTACAAGAAATATGACAGTTTCACTATTTGGTCAAGGGGAAGAGGTAGCTGAAGAGGCTCTATTCCTAACAAGATTTTCAAAAGAGATAAATATCTTTGTAAAAGATAATGAATTTAAATGTAGTGAAGAATCTTTAAAACTTTTACAAGAAAATGAAAAGGTAAAAATTTATTTAAATGCTGAAGTAAAAGAATTAAAAGGAAATGAATATCTTGAAAATGCCATTGTAACAATAGATGGTGAAGATAAAGAGTTTCCAACTCAATACGCTTTCCTTTATCTAGGAACTAAAAACTTAACTGAACTTATAGGGGAGTTTGTAGCTTTAGATAAGACTGGATTTGCAGAAACAGATGATACAATGAAAACTAAAGTTGATGGAATATTTGTAGCTGGAGATATGGTAGCTAAAAAAGTAAGACAGGTTACAACTGCTGTTAATGATGGAACAATTGCTGGAATGGAAGTTATAAAATATATATTAAAAAATAAAAAGAAATAAAAGATAAAAATAAAATTTTTAAATCTTAGAAATGTAAAGGTTTCTAAGATTTTTTTATTTCTAGATTTTAAAAAGAAATAGTGATATAATAACTCTGTTATATATTTAAGGGGTAAAGGGAGAAAGAATGAAAAATAGGCGTTTTATTATAGCATTGGTTTTTATGACTATTATTGGTGGAATATATTTTTATAAAAATAAGGAAAAAAGAAAATTAAAAAAGAGTTTAATCTATAATAAAATAATTGAATTTAAAGAAAATGAAAATTTAGAAAAAATAATAAATCTTTCTGAATTTCAAGAAAACTCAAAAGAATATTATTTATTAAAAGGGATAGAAGAATATTATCTAAATAATTTAGATGAGGCCTATGAATTTTTATTAAAAGCACAAGAAAATAATAAAGGAAATGATGTAGTTTTTGATGTATATTTAAACTTTTTCTTAAATAATTGTGAAAATGTTTTAAAAGAGGGTGGGAGCATAGAAAGAGCTAAGTATATTATGAAAAACATTGGCAAGATATCAGAGCTAAAAAATAATACTGGATTTATCTGGAAGGTACTAGTTGTTATAATATCAGATGAAGAGTCTAGAAATATATCTATTGAAATTCTTGAAGAGTATATGAAAGAGGTAAAAAATTTAGAATTAATCACACAGATAAAGTTAAAAGGATTTATTGGTGTTTTAAAGATGTTAAATGAAAACTATGTTGAAAGTATACATCTTTTTTATGAAATAATTTTAGATGCTGATAAAATAAAAGATACAGAACAAAGAAATAGATTAAAAATGAAAGCCTATGAATATATTGGAAATATGAGTTTTCTTTTGGAAAATTATGAAGATGCCATTGATCAATATAATATGGTTATATCAATATTTTTAAAAGATAATGAAGAAAATGCTATAACAAAATATGGTTCCTATATAAATAGAACTGCTGCCTATATAGAAATTAAAGATTATGAATCAGCGAGAAAAAGTTCTTATGAAACAAAAGAGGTACTTACTTTTATTCCAAAAGATATACTAGGAGATGTTGAGTTACTTTTCTATAATAATTTGGCAAGAATTGAGATTTATCAAGGAAATATAGAAAAAGCAAAAGAATATTTAGAAAAATGTAAAGTTCTGTTAAAGAGCAATAGAAATAGTGGGTTTTTGAATGTTGATATGCATATAAATTTTTCCTATGCAGAACTTTATTTAAAAGATGGAAAAGAGAAAAAGGCATTAGAATTATTAAATGAACTTTTGATAACCAATGATGAAAATGAATCGGGATTTGAAGAGGCTATTTATTTATTACAAATGGAAATTTATAAAAAGAATAATAAGATAGAAAAGTTTTTTGAGGTTTATGATAAATATGATGAATCTAATAAAAGAGAAAATTTGATGCTAAAGAAAAATTATTTAAAATTTGTTAAAAGTTCTTTTGAGGAAAAGAAATTAAAAGAAAAGGAGAAGGAAACAGCTTTAAAAATAAAGTTATTGGTAGGTATTTTATTCGCTATCTTGTTTGGAGCAGTTTCTCAAATTTTAAAAATTATAAAATTAAAAGAAAATAATCTAACAGATCAATTAACAGAAGTTTATAATAGAAAATACTTAGATGAAGTTTATAAAAGTTTAGAAAAAAATAAAATTTTTAATATGGGAATTTTAATGATTGATATAGATTTCTTTAAAAAATATAATGATAATTATGGACATATAAAGGGAGATATTGTTATAAAAACAGTAGCTGAGATTTTGAAAAGTTCGATTGGGAAAAAAGATTCTGTTATTAGATATGGTGGAGAAGAGTTTTTAATTATTTTAAGAAAGTCTGATAAGGAATATCTAGAAGATATTTATAAAAAAATATATTTTAAATTAGAAGAGGAAAAGATAATACATGAAAAATCTCTTGTGTCAGATCATATAACGTTAAGTGTTGGTGGAACTCAAGGAGTAGTAAATGATAAAAATACTTTTTTATCACTGATTAAAAAAGCAGATGAAGCTCTGTATAAAGCAAAAGAAGAGGGAAGAAATAGAATAGTAGTTTTATAAAATTTAATAATATTTAATATAGAGAAAGTTGTAATTAATTTTAATTAGTTACAACTTTTTTT
>NZ_JARHZE010000020.1 GCF_029258315.1 Fusobacterium sp.
TTATTTTTCTATTTTATTTTGTGGCTCGTGAAATATCTCTGAAAATGTAGATAAATTTTGTAACTCACTTGGTATTATTATTTTTGTAGCTTTTCCATCAGCAACTTTTGCAAAAGTTTCCATACTCTTTATAGCTAAAACTGATTTGTCTGCTCCAGCCTCTTTTAATAATTTAATTCCTTCTGCTTGAGCCCTTTGAATTTTTAATATAGCCTCAGCTTGTCCTTCAGCTTCTCTTATTTCCGCCTCTTTTTTAGCTTCTGCTCTTAATATTGCAGCCTCTTTTTCTCCTTCAGCCACAAGAACTGCTGATTTCTTTTGTCCTTCAGCTTTTAAGATAGACTCTCTTCTCTCTCTCTCAGCCTTCATTTGTTTTTCCATTGCTTCTTGGATCTCTGCTGGTGGAATAATATTTTTTAACTCAACTCTGTTTATTTTTATTCCCCAAGGATCTGTTGCTTCGTCTAAAATTGATCTCATCTTAGTATTTATTGTATCTCTTGATGTCAAAGTATGATCAAGTTCCATTTCACCTATAATATTTCTAAGTGTTGTGGCAGTTAAATTTTCTATGGCATTTAAAGGTCTTTCAACACCATAAGTATATAGTTTAGGATCTGTTATCTGAAAATAAATAACAGAATCTATCTGCATAGTAACATTATCTTTTGTGATAACTGGTTGAGGTGGAAAATCTAAAACTTGTTCTTTTAAAGATATTTTTTTTGCAATTCTATCTATAAAAGGAATTAAAACATTTAATCCAACATCCCAAGTAGTAAGATAAACTCCTAATCTTTCAATTACATAAGCCTGTGATTGAGCAACAATTCTCACATGCACTGCCAATAAAACTATAACTATAAAAACAAGTAAAAATATAAAAAACATAAACTACCTCCATTTTTAATTTTTTTCTAATATAAGCTTATTTCCTTCTATTTTTATTACTGTAGCTACATCTCCTGTTTCCAAATCATCTACTGAAATACAATCCCAATATTTTCCATCTAAAGAAACTGTATATATTTTCATATTTCCCCGAGTTGATTTTTTTTCTATTTTAACCTCTTTTCCACTTATTCTATCTAATTCTTTTCCATTCTTTTTCAAGAACTTCATAGCAAGTTTTCTTATAAAAATAAGTGATAGTCCTGAAACAGTTACAAAGATATAAAATTGGTTTATCATTTCTAATTTGTTAAAAAACATAGTTACAAAAGCTCCTAGTGCAAACCAAATAGAAACTAAACCAAAACTGACTCCCTCTATTATTAAAAATACGATCCCTACTAAAAACCAATTTAGCATAAGAAGTCACCCCCCTATTTATACATTTTTCTTGCTTATTAAGACTTTGTTTTTATAAAAAAAGTTTATCTTAGCTTATAATATTCAGAAAATCCGTAGCATAAAGCTATTGATCCCTTTTCTTTTAACAAATCTACTCCATCTGCTTTAGCTTGACAAATAACACTATAAATAGAACTTACAGCTATATATTTATGATATAAGTCATTTAAAATATTTCCTTTGTCTATCTCTTCGTTGAGTATTTTTTTAATTTTATAATAACTTGTTATCTGGCTCTTTGTGTAATCTCCTATACCTCTATCTCCAAAATATAAAGTTATTTTCTCTGGATAAACTAAATCTGGAAAAGCTCTCTCGGCACAAATCTCTGGCATAAATCCAATTAATTCTTCAGCCAAATCATAATCATTTATTTTTTCACCTATCTTCATAATAAGATTATCATACTCTTGACCCAATTCACATTTATCAAAAGTATAGGCTGTATCAAGAATATATTTTCTCAACTCGTCATCAGAATATGGATAAGGAGTATAAGTTTCCTCATCTTGAACTACAAAGAAAAATTGTTTCTTAGAAATAAATTTTTTATTTCCCCATCTTTTTACACTTTCCTCTATTAAATTCCCAAGCTCTTTTATAGGTTCATCATTTATACGACACTCACAAATAACTTCTTCTCCATTTTTAGATCCAAAAACTTTTATATAAATTATTTTCTGATTTCCCATATATTTAGGCATCTCATCTTTTATAACATTCCAAAACTCATCTGTATCAGTTCCTTCTGTTTCTAAAGAGTTTCCCATTCCCACTATATCCCCTCTATATAATTTCCAACTATGTTTTCCATTATACTCTGTGATTATATTTTCAAACTCTCTCTTTTCAGATATATACTTTATTCCTGTTAAAATTCCATAAATAAAATTAGCCTCTGCATTATGAAGGGAATTTTTTCTATTTTTTCCAAAACTTGCACAAGTTTCAAATATTTCCCTATCCCAATTTTCTGAAAAAAGGAAATAACGGATAATAGCCATACCTTCCTCAGCTCTAACCACTTTAGGTCTAATATAAAGTGAATACCCTGGTATAAAAAGCATATTATCTCTTATTTCACATCTCTCTTCCAATGTATTTTTCATATTTTCTAATAAATAATAATTTAAATCCTCTATTGGTATATCTCTAAAATCTCTTTCCATAATTCTCCTAACATTTTTTAAAGTATTGTATTTATTTTTCTTGCTATCTCTCTTATATTTTCTTCTTGATTATTTTCTAATTTTTTTATTATATCTTTAAAGTTTTCTAATACAAGTTCAGTATAATAAACTGTACTACAATAAACTTTCTCTGTCAAAACTTCCTCATAAAAAACTTCTTCATATTCCTCTTCATCTTCAAAATCTTCTTCTAATATAGATTGCATCTCCTCTGTATTTAAAAGTTCATCCATCTTTGGATATATATTTTCTTCTAAAAATTCCATCCCATTTTCTTTAGCAAAGTCAAGAGCCTCTGCCACAATATTAAAAATATCCAATATTTTTTCAGCTAAAACTTTATAAAATTTTATCTCTTCATCATCTGGATTTTCTTCAAAATGTTGTTGAGCTGAAGTCAAAAGTCTTCCTAAAAAAATCATTACAAATGGAGTCAATGGCCATAAGGTATCTTGATGTTCTATCTCTACTTCTATCTTCTCTAGACCTTCTTTTAATTTTTTTATATCTCCACTAGATATATCATTATAGTATTTTAAAAATATCTCTCCTTTATGGTATGTACCTACAAGATTTTTCCAATTAATTTCATCTAATTGAACCTCATTGATGTATTTATTATTTATGTCCATTTTTTCCTCCTTTTTGTACTTGTTATTTTCCTCTATTATATAATACTTTTTTTTATAATGAAATATATTTGTTATTATTTTTCACAAAAAAAGAGAGCTTTTTAGCTCCCTTCTATAAATATATTTTTCTAAATACTATCGAATCATAGATATCCTTTGGTGAATAAGGACTTGGTAACTTTCTCAATACCTTTATCCAAAGATTATTTAGTTCCTCTTCTGTCATCTTTCTTATAGACTCTAAAACTTTATCTTTGTATAAAATATTTTCTTGGCATTTTATTATACCCTTTTGTAAAGCCATTTTAAATTTTTCAGAATTGTCATAAGGTCTTCTTTTTAATGAAAAATATTCAGCTAAAAAATCTGTTGAAAAACTTTTTTCAAAATAAATTATTTTTCTTATGACACTTGCTATATATTCATCTGAAATCTGTTGAGTAAAAACTCCATTTTTATCTATAAGAGGAATAAAAACATCCTCAAAGTGAAATTCTTGGAATGATTTATTAAACAGCTTTAAGTTTCTAAAAAATCTACCAATTTTAGATACATCTTTCTTTAAAAAATTCAAATCAACTTGATAAGTGATTCCTATATGAGGAAAAAGACAACTTACAAAATCTTTCGAGTGACAAAAATTGAAAACTTTCTCTTCAAACACCTTATTTTCATTTAATTTTTCTATAAAAATTTTCGCCTCTTTTATCTCTTTAATTAAATCTTCTCTTAAAAATAATTTTTCCATTATCCTTTCTTGAAGTAAAAGTTGTTTTCTTCTAAAAAGTGGTATTTTGTTTAAAGTTTTTCCTAGATTTGTTTGCTTTAAAAGTTCCTGAAAGAATTCTTGATTTAAATCAAAATTTAATTTAAAATTTCCATTTACTAAAACAGTTTTATTATCTTTTATAATTTTCTGCTTTTTTAATTCTTTCATTATAAATTCTATATAATCATCTTTAAATTCATAAAAAAATCCCTTTTCTTTTTCTGTTAAATTACAAGGCAATAAGGCCTTTTCATACTCAATAAAGTCTTCAACCCCTATTATTCCATCTCTTCTTATTCCAACAGAATTCCAAGTACAGACACAAGGACAAATTTTATATTTTTTATATACCATAATAGCCACAAACTGAGCTATCCCTCCACCTAAAGAGTGTCCTGTTATACTTATATTTTTATGAGGTATCCCTCTTTTTAAAAGTTCTTCATAGACTTCAAAACCTTCCCAAAATTGTAAGGGTTTTTTTCCTAATCCTATTAATAGATCTGCCTCTATAAAATCTTTATACGCCTCTTCAAAAGGATAGGTTTCACTCCCTCTGTAAGATATTACATATTTATTTCCTTTTTGAAAAACCACAGCAAAAAATCCTGATCTTGATTTTTTATTTCCTGTTCTGTCATCTATATAATAAATTTTCCATTCTTGTATCTCTTTCTCAAAAAATCTTCTCTGTTTTCTAATTAAGTCATTTTTTAAAATGCTTGAACTTGATGATAAAGAAACATAATCTATATCTTTTACCAAATTATCAATATTCTTTCCCTCTGAATTATCTGGAAAATTATAATAGGAAAGTATACTCAAAAACAGATATCCTTTTGATGTCTCCAATAGTATCACCTACTTTTTATATATCTCTAGTATAACCATAAGCTTGTAAAATCTCTTCTTCCTTGGCTCTCATTATTTTTTTCTCTTCTTCTTCCATATGATCATATCCCATTAAATGTAACAATCCGTGAGTTAAAACATAATAAAACTCCCTTTTGAATGAGTGACCATAATCTTTTCTTTGCTCCTCAACTCTTTCTAATGAGATTATAATATCTCCTAAGCTATCATAAACTCCATTATCTGATTCTTCATTATCATGATATGCAAAAGAGATTACATCTGTGGGCATATCCTTACCTCTAAAATCTCTATTTACATTTTGGATTTCATCATTTCCTGTTAAAAGAACAGAAACATAAACCTCTCTATCACTTTCATATTCTCTATTTAATACATCCACTATATATTTTTCTATATCTTCATAGACGATTTCATCTTCGAAACCATCTATATTCATTCCTAAATCTAAATTAATTTTCATTTGTTTTTTCCTCTCTTTCTTTTGACTTATCCTGTCCAGGATATTTTATTCTTACATGATGGATACCAATTATTGTTTTTGTAAATACTTTTATAATTGTTTCTATGTCTTTAAAAGTTAAATCAGCATCTTTTAATTGTCCATCTTCTAATTTATTAAAAATAATTTTTCTTATCATCTCTTCAATATTATTATAAGTTTTATGTTCTATACTTCTAACTGCTGCCTCTATTGAATCGGCTAACATTATTATTGCAGATTCTTTTGTTTTTGGTTTTGGACCACTATATCTAAAGTCATCTTCTCTTATATTTTCATCTAAAGATTTGGCTTTATTATAGAAGTAAGCTAAAAGTGTCGTTCCATGATGTTCTAGCATTATATCCCTAATCTCTCTTGGGATTTTATATTTTTTAGCCATCTCAAATCCATCTTTTGGATGAGCTAAGATAACCAAAGCACTTAAAAATGGAGAAATTTTATCGTGTGGATTTTCTCCCCCCTCTTGATTTTCTACATAAAACTTAGGTCTTTTCATCTTTCCAATATCGTGATAATAACTTGCAACCCTTGTGAATATTGGATCTGCTCCAATAGCCTCTGCTGCTGCCTCTGATACTGCTGCTACCATCATTGAATGGTAAAAAGTTCCTGGAGTTTTTACAGATAGATCTCTTAATAATGGATTTGATAAATCTCCCAACTCTAAAAGTTTAAATGATGATAAAATATTAAAAGTTCTCTCTAAGTATGGAACTATGGCTAGAGTTAATACTCCTGAAAATACCCCTGCTAATATTATTTTTGTTGAGTCTAAAAGTAATGTTTCAGATATTCCAAAATTTAAAAAAGTTATTGAGAAATATATTATAACTTTTACTATTGCAAGTTGTATTCCTAAATTTATAAATTGTACTCTTGTCTTTACACTGTTTAAAAATTTTGTAGCAAATAAAATTGTTAAAAGAGTTATTACAAAGTAAACCATATTATAATTTGTCATCGGAGTTAAGTATATCAATGCCACTATTCCAAAATAAAAAGCATAAACTGAATTTACAAGTATTTGTAATAAGAAAAACCCAGTTTCAAATGGAATTAAATATAAATAATCCTTAGAAAATAATTTAAAAATTAAAAATAATAAGGCAAAAACTAAGAATGTTGCTCCATATATATTTTTATTTAAAAGTTCTTTTCTAAATCTCGTAGTTATAATGTTGTAAGATATTATTGAAACTGTCGCTAAATATATTGCACTTATAAAAAATCTTAGTATTGTTTCAGAAGGTGAATAAATCCCTAAAGCTTTTAAAGTTTGTAACTTCTGTTTATCTAAAATTTCACCTTTCTTTAAAACTAATTCTCCAGCCTTTACAGTTGTATATTGATCATCAATCTTATCTACTTTCTGTTTAATATCCTCTTTTGTTTTCTCAATATCATAAACATAGTTTGGAAAAGTAAATATATCCAATATTTTAAATTCTAAGTTATTTAATTCTTTTCCTTTAAAATCTTTTCCACCCATTGTTGTAATGAAAGTTTCACCCTCTTTTATTCCGTGAGAATAAACAGAACTTAAAAGTTCTGTCAACTCTCTTCTTTGAGAGGCAATCTGTCTTTTTGACATATCCAAAAGTTCTTCCACTATATCAGGAGATATTTTTAATTGATAATTTTCTTCAAATAGATCATAATCAAAATTTTTAGATTTTTTTGCTTTTAATTTTAAAATTTCATTATAAAATTCTTTCAATCCATTTGAGTACTTCAGTCCAATCTCTGGAAGATAGATATATTTTTTTTCAGAAGAGTCAACAATATTTTTTATTATCTCCTCTTTTTTTAATATATCTTTATATCTCACATCTCTTGGCGCATAAATATTTTCTTTTATTATATCCTTATCAATATATTTATTTCTTTGAAAAATATTTCCCAATTGGCTACTAAGAGCAATTATTGTTAAAAATACCAATAAATATACCACCCTATCTTTTAGTTGATAGGTATTTGAATATACTTGAATGTCATCTCTATTTTCTCTTTCAAGTCTAAATAAAAGACGAAATCCTAAAAAATTAAATTTTTTCATTCTTTCCTCCACTTCTCAATATATCTTCAACATCTATTCGAGAAATATTTTTAGTAGGGATACTCTCTAAAAAATATTTTCCATAAGTTTTAGTGATAACTCTATTATCCAATATAGTTATTATTCCCTTATCTTCCTTACTTCTTATAAGACGTCCTATTCCTTGCTTAAACTTTATAATTGACTCTGGGATTTGATACTCTAAAAATGAATTTTTTCCCTCTTGTTCAAATGTTTCTATTATAGCCTCTGTAACAGGATCACTCGGAACTTTAAAAGGCAGTTTTACTATTATTACTGAACTTAATTGATCCCCTTTTACATCTACACCTTCCCAAAAAGAGTCAGTCCCAAATAAAACTGGTGCTTTACTTTTTTTAAAAATCTCAACCATTTTTGTTCTAGGATACATCCCTTGTATAAATAAAGTTATTCCACTTTCTTCTAACTCTTCTCTCATAGAGTAATAAACATAGTTTAACATTTTGTAAGAGGTAAATAAAACAAAGGTTCTACCTCCAGTTTTTTCTAAAAATACCTTTATTATCTCTTGAATATAATCAGCAAACTCTCTCGAATTTGGATCTGGTAATCCTTTTGGTATATAAACTTTCATCTGTTTATCATAATCGAAAGGTGATTTTATTATTTTATCATAAGTTTCCTCTAAAAGTCCTATTGATTTTTTAAAATATTCAAAATTTTCACTAACTGATAGTGTTGCTGAAGTAAATATAATCTGTTTTAGATTGTCATATAAATTTTCTGATAGTTCCATATCCACCTTTAAAGGTGTTGCCACAAGTTTTGAGTTATTTTTTCTCTCATTTACCTCTACCCAATAAATAAATTCTTCATCTTCAAACTTATTTATAAACTGGAAATTCTCATAAAAACTTTCTATTCTTTCTATATATTTTAAAAACTCGTTAACTTTTCCACTAGCATCCTCTACATCAGATAAAATATCTTTTATTTTTTTAGCAGTTCTTAAGTATCTAGTAAATTCTAAATTAAAATTTTCTCTAAAATCATCTAATAATTTTAAAAATCCATCTGTTGCTATGTCATCTTTTTTTATTCTCACAGAAATATTTCCATTTTGTCCTTTAGAAAATATCTCTATAAGTCTTTCGAAATATTTAATTCCATAGTTAAATAAACTTATATGCTCTTTTATAAAATCTTTATCTATTATATCTTCCAATTCTGACTTCTCATCAAAATCTGTTTTTTCTATTATTGAAATAATATCTTTTAACTGACCTATCACTTTTATTTTTTCATTAGTTTCAAAAAGTTTAATATCAGAATTTATATTCTCATCTTTTAATTTGCTGACATTTAATATTTTATTCATAGATTTTACAAAAGAATATCTTGAAACCTCATAAGAAAAATAATCTCTCGCCACTTTCTCCACATTGTGAGCCTCATCAAAGACTACCATCCCATACTCAGGTAGAATTGAGTAATCGCTACTAAATCCAATTTCTTTTTTTATTGCAAGATCTGAGAAAAATATATGGTGATTAGCTATTAAAATATCTGCTCTCTTTTTTTCATCTCTAGCCTTAAAGAAAAAACACTCTTCTCTATGAGGACAACCAGAAAAACAAAGATCACTTTCACTTTGGAATAATTCCCACACAGTATAATCTGGTTCTATATTAAGTTCAGACTTATCCCCTGTATTTGTTTCCTTTCCCCAATTTAAAATCTCTATCAATTGATTTTTTTGCTCTGGAGAAAATTCTAATATCTCCTTATTTTTTCCACTTTTTACATTAAAATATTTTCTGTTGCAAAGATAATTCCCTCTTCCTTTTACAAGGGCGTACTTAAATTTCTTTTCCATAATTTTTTGCAACATAGGAATATCTTTATTTAAAAGTTGTTCTTGTAGATTTATAGTATTTGTACTTATTATTACTCTTTTTTCATTTGTAACAGCCCATTCTATACTCGGTATCAAATATGCCAAAGTTTTTCCTGTTCCTGTTCCTGCCTCTACAATTATTTTTTTCTCTTGATTTATTCCCTCTTGAATATGTCTTGCCATTGAAAGTTGTTCTTCTCTAAATTCAAACTCTTTAAAATTTTGAGAAATTATACCCTCTTCTTCAAAATAAGGAACTATATCTATTTTTTGATTTTCTTCATTATATGGTTCTATTACCACATAAACATCATCAACTTTATTATTTATAATATAAAAGCCACCATTCATCTTATTAGCATAAACCGTAGCTACTTCAATATCTGCATCTGAAGGATATAGATAACCAGATGGGTGATTATGAATTATTACCTCTTCTCTCTTCATTCTTCCAAGAATTGCTGGCACACTATATTTATTTCCACGAGCAACTACAATTATTTTAGAAACTCTTTTTTCTTCATCCAATATTCCTCTAAAGAAAACTTCATTTCCACCAGCCTCTTCTATCTCTTTCTTCATTTCTTGTTGAATTTCAGAAGTTATTCTTAAATTTATATCCATATTATTCCTTTCTTTTCTAAATAACATCTTTAGTATATATGATACTCTTTTTTTGAAAAAATAGGAACATTTTTTTTATTTTTCCTTTGCTTTTTTTTCAATTTATGATATAATATCTGAGGTCCATTGTTTTTAATATGTGTGTGTCTCTTTTTAGATCTTACCTGTTAAATTAAAAATAATGTAACTTAAATAATATTTATTTTTTTAATAATTTAGGAGGTTTTTTACAAATGGCAAACAACAAATCAGCTAAAAAGAGAGTAGAATTAAACGAAAGAAACAGAGTTAGAAATCAAGCAGTTAAAACTAGAGTTAAGAACGCAGCTAAAAGAGTTTTAGCAGCTGTTGAAGCTAACGACAAAGCTTTAGCTTTAGAAGTTTTATCAGCAGCTTACAAAGAGTTCGACAAAGCAGTTTCTAAAGGTGTTGCTAAGAAAAACACTATATCTAGAAAAAAATCTAGATTAGCAGCTAGAGTTAACGCATTATAATTTGATTTTTAAGCTTAAGAAAAAATCCAGAGACACAGGTTTCTGGATTTATTTCTTTTTTTGGAGAAAATAAAAGAATCAAACTTCTCTTAACGAAAAATTTGATTCTTTATAGATAAATGCAATTTGGGATAGTTTAATTAAATATACCTAGCTCTTTTGAGCTTAATATTTAATAGAAGTGATCTTTTTCTTCTAAATGAATTATAATATACCAACGTTAAAATAATGTTTATTTAATGTAAAAAAATTGTAAAAAATTTATTAAGGAGGGTTTAAATGGATTTTTTAAATATGGATATCAATATTGCATATAGTATGATCAATATGAAACTTAGAGATTTTTATTTATCTCTAGATGATTTTTGTGAAGATATGGATATATCCAAACAAGAACTTATAGAACATTTTGAAGAAAATGGATATAGTTATAATGAAAATACAAATCAATTTTTTACAAAATAAAAAAGCTGTCTTTAATCAAACAGCTTTTTATTTTAACTATATTTTTATTATAAGTTCTATCAATGATCCAACCACTATTCCAAGAATAACAAATAAAGTTTTTCCTCTATA
>NZ_JARHZE010000024.1 GCF_029258315.1 Fusobacterium sp.
TGAAAACTTTAAATTATAATGTATCTGGTTCAGATTTATCTAAAAGTTACCTTTCTGAAAAAATGCAAAGTCAAGGAATAAAAATTTTTGATAAACACGAAAGTAGCAATATTGATAATATTGATACTCTTGTTGTTTCAACTGCTATTGGAGAATCTAATCCAGAATTTAAAAGAGCTAAGTCAGAAGGAATATCCATTATAAAAAGAGGGGAACTTCTCGCTAAACTTTTAAATCAAAAAACTGGAATAGCTGTTGCTGGTACTCACGGAAAAACAACTACTAGCTCTATGCTTTCAACTGTTCTACTTGAAAAAGATCCAACAATAGTTGTTGGTGGAATTATTCCTGCTATTGGTTCTAACTCAAAATGTGGTAGTAGCGAGTACTTCATAGCAGAAGCTGATGAAAGCGATAACTCTTTTCTTTTTATGAATCCAAAATATTCAATTGTTACTAACATTGAAGAAGATCATCTTGAAAAACATGGTTGTCTTGCAAATATAAAAAAATCTTTTGAAAAGTTTATATCACAAACTACAAAAGAAGCTCTTGTTTGTGAAGACTGTCCTAACTGTGATGTCATATTAAAAAATGAAAAAGTTAAAACTTATAGTTTAATAAATAAAAAAGCATTTCTTTTTGCTGACAATATAAAAGTAGAGGGTAAAAAAACTTATTTTGATATCTATATAGATGGTCAATTTGAGGGACAATTTATTCTTTCTATTCCAGGAAAACATAATGTTTACAATGCTCTTCCTGTTATTTATCTCGCTCTTAAATTTGGAGTTAGTAAAGAAAGTATAAAATTATCTCTTTCTGAGTTCACTGGAGCTAAAAGAAGATATGATATTTTATTAGATAATGATGAAATAAAAGTTATTGATGATTACGGACATCATCCTACTGAAATAAGAGCTACTTTAGAGGGTGCTAAAAGTATTGAAACAAAAAAAATAACTGTTGTGTTCCAACCACATAGATTCAGTAGAGTTAAATTTTTATTAGATCAGTTCCAAGGAGCTTTTGATAATGCTGATGAACTTATTCTTATGCCAGTTTATAGTGCTGGAGAAAAAGATGAATTTGGAATAACTATTGAAGATCTTTTAAATAAAATAAATCATAAAAACTCTAAAATAGCTCTTAGTGAAGAAGAGTTAGAAAATGATATACTTAATAGAAAAGATTCTAGAGTATATATTTTCATGGGAGCTGGAAGCATATCTTCCTTTGCTCACCACTTTGTTGAAAAAATAAAATAGAATTTTGGAAAGGAAAAAAATGATTATATCTGAAAATCACATTATGAAAAGACACTCTAATATGAAAATAGGTGGAGTGGCTAAAAATTTTATTGAAATTGAGTCAAAGGAAGAATTATTTCCTCTATTGAAAAAATCAAAAAATTATTTTATAATAGGTAATGGTACTAATACTTTAATAAATGATGAATATTTGGATATTGATTTTATTTCATTAAAAAAATTAAGAAATATTACTGTTATTGGTGAAAATAAAATAAATGTTGAAGCTGGTCTTGATTTTGGTTTTCTTATAAGATATATGTCTGAAAATGATTTGTCTGGTTTGGAAGAACTTTCTGGTATTCCAGGTACTGTAGGTGGACTTATTTTTATGAATGGTGGGGCCTATGGAAGAGAAATTTTCGACTGTATTGAAAGTGTTGAAATTTTAGACAGTGATGGAAATATCAAAACTATTGAAAAAAAAGATTTAAAAATTGGTTATAGATATACTGAAATAAAAGAAAAATCTTGGGTTGTTCTAAGTGCTAATTTTTCTTTTAAAAAGGGATTTAATAAAGAATTAGTTAAAGAGATAAAAACTAAAAGAGAAACTAATCAACCTATTGAACTTCCTAATTTAGGTAGTACTTTTAAAAATCCTGAAGGATATTTTTCTGCAAGATTAATAATAGATGCAGGGCTTCAAGGTTTAAAAATAGGTGGTGCTCAAGTTTCTTTAAAACATCCTAATTTTATAGTAAATGATGGTACAGCTACTTTTAATGATGTTTTGAATATTGTTAAAACTGTTCAAGATACTGTAAAAGAAAAGTTTAATGTTAATCTAGAAAAAGAAATAATTGTAATAAAATAAGGAGGCAAAATTGAAAATAGCTGTATTTATGGGGGGAATTTCCTCTGAAAGAGAAATATCTTTAAAAACAGGAAAAGCTATTTTAGAAAGTCTTATAAGACAAGGTTATGATGCTTATGGTGTCACTCTTACAAAAGAAAATCTTTTATCTGCTTTTATTGAAAATGAATATGATCTTGCTTATCTGGCTCTTCATGGAATCTATGGAGAAGATGGTAGAATACAAGGTCTACTTGATGTTTTAGGAAAGAAATATACTGGTTCTAGTATGACTGCTAGTGCTGTTTCTATGGATAAAAACCTAACTAAATATATAGCTCAATCCATTGGTGTGTTAACTCCAAAAAGCTATACTAAAGATGAAATCAAAAATATAACTACTTTCCCTATTGTTGTAAAACCTGCTGTAGAAGGTTCAAGCATTGGACTTTACATCTGTAATTCATTAGAAGAGATTGAAGAGGCAATAAAAAATTCTGGTGACAAAGAGGTTACAATCGAAGATTTTATTCAAGGGGATGAATTAACTGTTGGAGTTATTGAAGGAGAATCTCTTGGAGTTATAAGAATTAAACCTAAAAATGGACTTTATGACTTCACTTCTAAATATACAAAAGGAATGAGTGAATATGAATTTCCTGCTAAAATAAGTGAAAAAGCTTATAATATAGCTATGAAAAACGCTGCTCTTATTCACGAAAAACTTGGAATGAGTGGAATTTCTAGAAGTGACTTTATTCTAAGAGGTGAAGAAGTTTTCTTCCTAGAAGTTAATAGTTGCCCTGGTATGACTGAAACAAGTTTGGTTCCAAAAGTAGCTACTTTAAAAGGATATTCTTTTGACGATTTAACTAGAAAGATGGTTGAAAAATTTAAATAAAAAGGATAGGTGAGATTTTTGGGATTACTTATTCGTTTTGGTATTTTTGTTTTACTATCTTTTGGTCTTATTAAAACTAATGATAATTTTTTTCTAAGAAATGAATATAAAATAAAATCTGTTGAGATTACTGGTATCAATGAAGATATTTCAAAAGATTTCTTTTTCTTTAAAGATAAGTTTATAGGAAAATCTTTATCCGATATTGATCTACAAGAAGTTGAGTCACTTATAAAAAAGGATATTAGGATAGATGAAGTTAATGTAAATATTGTAGATTTCAATAAACTAAATATTGACATCAAAAAAAGAAAACCAAAATATTATTTACAATATAATAATAAAATATTTTTAATTGATAAAAACGATGTAATTTATGGGGAAATAGGTGATGAAAAGATTTCTAGTCTTCCTTTTATTTTAGTAAAAAATAACTTTGAAATTTCATCATTATTAGGTATAATAAAGAATATTGAAGACATTCTTAAAGGAAATATTTCTCAAATTTATAAAGTTGATGAACATTGTGTAAATGTGGTATTAATAAATGGTGCTACTTTAAAAACTAACAACACTGTTCCTTTAGAAAAATACCGTATTGGCAAAAATTTATGCTTTGGATTATCTAAAGAAAAAAAAATAGACTATATTGACTTAAGATTTGAAGATTATATAGTTAAATATTTGGAGGATAAAAATGGAAAACAGTATAAATAAGTTTGTTTTAGACATTGGAAATAAAAATGTCAAACTTTTAGCTGGAGAGCTAGATGGAAGTGGTGAAAAATTAAAAGTTTTAAGCTATGCTCAAGTCAAAACTCAAGGTATGCGTAAAAATGTTATAGAAAATCCAATAGTTTTGAGTGAGTGCATAAAAGAAGCTGTAAAACTTGTTCAAGATGAAACTCATTTAACTGTTGATAAAGTATCTCTTGGATATGGTGGTACTAACATTTTCTCTAGAACTAAAAACATTAAAATTGATTTTGGTAATGAAATAACTATAACTAAAAAAGAAGTTGAAAAACTTTTTGAAATTGCAAAACAAGAATTAGGTAATCCTGATGAAGAACTTTTAGAAAGTGAAATATATAATGCAAAAGTTAATAATGGAGGTCCTACTAAAAACCCTATCGGTATGACAGGAAGATTCTTTCAAGCTGATATACATTTAATCTTCATAAAAAAAGATGATTTAAATGAGCTTATAGAAACAGTTCATAGAGCAGATTTAGAAATCGAATCTATAACTTTAAATGCTTATGCTGCTGCTAGAGCTACTCTTAAAGATGAAGATAAAAAAAGTGGAGTTGCTCTTATTGATATAGGTGGAGGAACTACTGATATTATTATTTACAAAAATAATAAACTTATTTATACAAAATCATTACCTCTTGGTGGAAATCATTATGTAAGTGATCTTGGATATATATATAATCTAACTCCAGAAGAGGCTCAAAGCATTATAGAAAAAACTGCCTCTATAAATGATGGAAAATATATTTTAAAAAATAAAAGACTTGATGTTAAAGCTGTTTCTGATGCGATAAATGCTCGTTCTACTGATTTTATTAATTTCATCAGAAATGTAATTGATGAGTCTGGTTTCCAAGGATACTTAGAAAAAGGTATTTTCCTAACTGGAGGAGTAACTAAAATGGATGATATGTTTGGTTGGATAAATATAAAAATAGGTTATCCTGTTACTAGAGTATCTCCTTTAAAATTAGAAGGAATTACCAATCCTTCTCCAGAAATGTCTGTTTGTATAGGTATTCTTTTAGAAATAATGGAAAAAGAATACTTAGAAATAAAAAGACAAGAAAAAGCTAAATTGGAAAAATTAAATGCTATGAAAGAAAAAACTACTTCTGATTCTATTCAAGAAGAAAGTTCAAAAAATACAGAGGTTGAAACAACTAATCAAGATGAAACAAATGAGAAAAAAGAAAGTCTTTTAAAAAATTTAAAAAAATTATTTTCTAATTTTATATAAAATATTGGGAGGTTAAATAAATGTCTGACAACATCGTAAAAATAAAAGTTCTAGGTGCTGGTGGAGCTGGTGGTAACGCTATCAACGATATGATCACTACTGGAGTATCAGGAGTAGAATTTATTGCTGCAAATACAGATGCTCAAGATTTAAGCAAATCTTTAGCTGATGTAAGAATACAACTTGGAGAAAAATTAACAAGAGGACTTGGAGCTGGAGCTAATCCTGAAATAGGTAGAGAGTCAGCTGAAGAGGATATAGATAAATTAAAACAACTTTTAGAAGATACAGATATGTTATTTATAACAGCTGGAATGGGTGGAGGTACAGGAACTGGTTCTTCTCCTGTTATCGCTAGAGTTGCAAAAGAATTAGGTATTTTAACTGTTGGTATAGTTACAAAACCATTTGGATTCGAAGGTGGAAAAAGAAGAAACAACGCTGAAAAAGGAATTGCTGAATTAAAACAATATGTTGACTCTTTAGTAGTTATTCCTAACGATAAATTATTTGAATTACCTGATAAAACAATAACTTTACAAAATGCTTTCAAAGAAGCAAACAACATTTTAAAAATAGGTATTAAAGGTGTTGCTGACTTAATCATCGGTAATGGATTAATCAACCTTGACTTTGCTGATATAAAAACTACTATGCAAAACTCTGGAGTTGCTGTTCTAGGATTTGGTGATGGAGATGGAGAAAATAGAGCTTTAAAAGCTACTGAAAAAGCATTAAAGTCTCCTCTATTAGAAAAATCTATCTCTGGAGCAAGTAAAATACTTCTTAATATAGCTGGTTCTTCTGATTTAACTCTAATGGAAGCTCAATCTATCGCTAATATCGTTAAAGATGCTGCTGGTAAAGATGCAGATGACGTAATGTTTGGAGTTAATATCAATGACGAATTAGAAGATAGAATAGAAGTTACTATAATCGCTAATAACTTTGTTGATGATGTAGATAGAAATGAACCATTTATTAATGTTCAACCTACTCAAGAAAAAGTTACTACAACTTCTAATTCTGCATCTTCTCAAACAGAACCTGCAAAAGAATCTGATATTGATCTACCACCTTGGATAAGAAGTGGAAGATATTAATAAAAAAATTCTTGATTTTATTAGAAAAATATGATATTATAATAAAGACCCTGCTCAATTAATTTTATTTTTTGGGCGAAAACCACAGGGAGGAGGTAAATAAATGAAAGCTTACGAAATTATGTACATCATCAACCCAACTGTTTTAGAAGAAGGAAGAGATGCTGTTATGGCTAAAGTTAACGAAATATTAACTAACGCTGGAGCAACTGTTGCTAAAACTGAAAAATGGGGAGAAAGAAAATTAGCTTATCCTATCGACAAAAAGAAAACAGGATTTTACGTGCTAGTTACTTTAGAAATGGACGGTACTAACCTAGTAGAAGTTGAAAGAAGACTTAACATTACTGAAGAAGTAATGAGATATATCATCGTTAAAAAAGACTAATTTCATAAATTCTATTAAATAGTAAAAAAGTTTATTTCAAAAAGGAGGTATTTAAAATGGCTGAATTCAGAAGAAGAAGAGCTAAATTAAGAGTTAAAGCTGAAGAAATCGATTACAAAAACGTTGATCTTTTAAAAAGATTCGTTTCTGATAAAGGAAGAATAAACCCATCTAGAGTAACTGGAGCTAACGCTAAGTTACAAAGAAAAATAGCTAAAGCTATAAAAAGAGCTAGAAACATTGCTTTAATTCCTTATACAAGAATCGAAAAGTAATTTAAATAAAAATAGCAGGTTTTACCTGCTTTTTTTATTTTCATAATATTATATAAACACCACAAAAAATTTTTTGTGGTGTTTTATTTTAATTATTTATTAAATTTTTCTATTGAATCTTTTATTAATTTTGGTAAAATTTCCAACTTTTTACAAGAAATACTACAAATAGCTATTCTTATTCCTTTTTTTACTGACAAAACAAAAGTTTTTTTAGTTTTTAAATCTTCAACTATTTCAGATTTATTTTTTTCTAAAGGTATTGTTATAAAGAATCCACTTCTGAATGGACAAGTTTCTAATCCAACTTTTTTAGCTTCTTCCATAAATATATTTGCCCTTCTTTTTAATAGATCTACCCACTCATTTCTTTCATCATTAACAGCTTCTAATATTTTTTCATCACTATAAACTTTAGTTAATAAAGCCATCCCTCCTCTTGACACATTTGACCAAGAAGAACGGCATAAATATTCTGCCACTATTGTAAATTCATCCATTACTTTTTTGCTTGAAGATACTGCCACTATTGCTCCAGTTCTTAGACCATAGCTTGTATAAGATTTTGACATACTATAAGCAAAAGTTATAACTACATTTTCTGGTAAACCAACAAATAATTTCATATATTCTCTTGAAGCATCTCTTCCTCTGAAATCATAATCTATATAAGCTATGTCATTGATTAAAATAACATCTCCATATTTTGATCCTTCTTTTAAAACTTCGATTACTTCCTCCCACTCTTCATGAGATAAACTATATCCAGTAGGATTTTGACAAGGGTCATTGATTACTGCTAATACTCTACCATCTCTTTTTACTACTTCTAATAATTTTTCAGAGAAATCTTTTATATTGAATCTATCTCCATCAAATAATTTATAAGTAACATTATTTAAATTGTTTGCTCCTGTTAGATGAACATAAGCATCCCACATATACTCTGGTAATAATACTGTATTTCCTTCATTTCCATATCCTTTAAATGCAATATATATAGCACCTGTTCCTCCTGGAGTTGCTGCTACATCTACAAAAGCATTTTTTGTTATGTAGTCACAGTTTTTTCCAAAAAGATTTTTTTTCACTGCTGTCTTATATTCAGCTGAACCACTTACTCCAGCAGCATATCCAAAAATATCTGGAGTTTCTGTCTCTCTATAAACTTTTTCTACTGTTGTTAAAACAGCTAGTTTTTCATCTTCTCTAAAAAAAGTCCCTAATGTTGAATTGATAACTGAATCTTTTCCATGTTCCTTTTCTAAAGCTTTAACCTCTCTAGCTAATCCAAAAGCCCCTTTTCCTACTTCTTTTCCTATTAATTTCTGAGCAATCATATTACCCTCCTACACCCTAATCTATATTAAA
>NZ_JARHZE010000089.1 GCF_029258315.1 Fusobacterium sp.
TTAAAATATAGCAAGGGATTTGTCATTATTGAAAAATAAAAAAAAATTTATTATAATTAATATGAAAAAATAAAATCAAGAGGTGAAAAATGTTTAGAGTAGCTATAATTTGTATGAGTGATAAAGGGTTTAAAGGTGAGAGAGAGGATATATCCACAAAGGTTATAGAAGAGATAGTAGTTAATAATGGATATGAAGTTGTAAAAAAAATTATTATCCCAGATGAATATAATGAGATAACAGAAAATTTAAAAGAGATATGTGATAAAAATATAGCAGACTTAATATTGACAACTGGTGGAACAGGTTTTGCCAAAAGAGATATTACCCCAGAAGCAACAGAAGAGGTAATAGAAAAAAAAGTTCCTGGAATATCGGAGGCTATAAGAAATTATTCAATGGGAATAACAAAAAGAGCTATGCTTTCAAGAGCAGTATCTGGAATAAGAAAGGAAAGTTTAATAATAAATTTACCAGGAAGTCCAAAAGCTGTGAGAGAATCTTTAGAATATATAATAACAGAACTTCATCATGGATTAGAAATTTTAACAGGTAAAGCATTTGATTGTGCAAGAAAATAAGTTGAAAATATGGTATAATAAAAGAAATGATTAAATAAGAATAAAGGAATGGAAATGGAAAATTATATTTTAGAAATATTATCAAAATTTAGTTATGTAGGAATATTCTTTTTAATTTTTATTGAAAATATATTCCCACCAATACCTTCAGAATTAATACTTGTTTTCGGAGGATTTATTTCAAAAAAATTAAATTTAAGTTTCTTTTTACTGGTGTTTTTTTCAACCTTAGGTTCTTGCTTAGGAGCTATGCTTTTGTATTATTTAGGTAAAAAAATTTCAAAAGAAAGGTTGGATAGTTTTTTTAATAAAGGTTGGGTAAAAAAATTAGGTTTTAAAGTTAAGAGTGTAAATAAAAGTTTAGAATATTTTAATAAATACAATAGTCTAGCAGTATTTATTGGAAGATGTGTTCCTGTTGTAAGGAGTCTTATTTCTATCCCAGCTGGAATGGAAAGTATGAATTTTAAAAAATTTATAATTTATACAGGGGTAGGAAGTTTAATTTGGAATACACTTTTAATTTATGTAGGAAGAGTAATGGAAGAAAAATGGAAAGAGGGAGTGGCCATTGTAGAAAAATATTCTACAATAATATTATTTTTACTTATCCTGTTTTTTATAGGAAAATATTTCTTTAAAAAATTTATTAATAGAAGAGGGAATGATGAGAGATAATTTTGGAAGAGATATTAATTATTTAAGAATTTCTTTGACAGATAATTGTAATTTAAGATGTATTTATTGTACTCCAGAAAAATTATCTCAAAAAAAAGAGGAAAAACTTTTATTTGAAGATTTACAAAAAATTATAAGAGTGGCTAAGGATATTGGAATAAAAAAAATTAGGTTGACAGGTGGAGAACCTCTTCTTAGAAAAGATTTATGCGAAATTATAAAAGAAATAAAAAAAAGTGAAATAGATGAGATTTATATTACAACCAATGGAATTTTATTGGAAGAAAAAATAAAAGATTTAAAAGAAGCTGGGCTTATGGGAATAAATGTGAGTTTAGACACTTTAGATGAAAATATTTTTAATGAAATAACTAGAGGGGGAGATATAAAAAAAGTTATAAATGGAATAAAAAAATCTATCTCTCTTGGATTAAAAGTAAAAATAAATTCTGTAATAATAAAAGGTATAAATGAGGATTCTATTTATCAGTTGGCAGAAATAACTAAAAACAATAAAATCGATGTGAGATACATAGAGCTTATGCCAATAGGTGAAGGGAAAAAATATCAAGGTTTAAATAATAATGAAATATTAAAAAGATTGGAAAATAAATTTGGATTGAAAGAATATTTTGAAATAAATGGTGTGACAGAGTACCATAAACTAAAAAATAGTCAGGGAAGAATAGGGTTTATCAGTCCAATAAATAATTGTTTTTGTAAAGATTGTAATAAAATTAGAATAACTTCATCAGGTGAAATAAAAAGATGTCTTAATGAAGAAGGAAGAATAAATCTTAAAAATATAAATACAGAAATTGAAATAAAAGAGTTATTGAAAAATGAAATAAAAAATAAACCAGAAAAACATCTTTTTGGAGAAAAAAAAGAGTTTATTGAAAAAAAGAATATGAATGAAATAGGTGGATAAAATGGGAGTAATAAGAGCTGTTTGTATTAGTGAAAAGAGAGGAACAAGTAAAAAAAATATTCATGAGTGTGAAGTAGTAGAGGGATTTGGATTAAAAAATGATGCTCATGGTGGAAACTGGCATAGACAAATAAGTCTTCTTTCTTTTGAAAAAATAGAGGATTTTAAAGCTAGGGGTGGAGATGTAGTAGATGGAGATTTTGGAGAAAATCTGATTGTAACAGAGATAGATTTAAAAAATCTTCCTATTGGAACTAGATTAAAAATAAATGATGTTATACTAGAGGTTACTCAAATAGGAAAAGAGTGTCACTCTCATTGTGAAATTTTTAAAAAAGTTGGAGATTGTATAATGCCAAGAGAGGGAATATTTACTAAAATTATTTGTGGTGGATATATAAAAGAAGGGGATAAGATAGAAGTAATTGATTAGGAGGAAAGATGGAATTTTCACATTTTAATAAAGATGGAAATGCTTATATGGTTGATGTCAGTGAAAAAAATAAAACAAAAAGAGAAGCTAGGGCTTTTGGAAAAATAAAAGTTTCAAAAGAGGTTATTTCACAACTTATAAATCATCAAGTAAAAAAGGGGGAAGTTTTAGGAGTAGCAAGAGTTGCAGGTATAATGGGAATGAAAAAAACCAGTGAAATTATTCCAATGTGTCACCCAATTTTTATGAGTGGTTGTGAAATAAATTTTGAAATAAAAGAGGATTTAGGAGAGATACATATATATGCAACTGCTAAAACAATAGGGGAAACTGGTATTGAGATGGAAGTTTTAACAGGAGTATCAACAGCAGCCTTAACAATTTATGATATGTGTAAAAGTATAGATAAAAGAATGGTTATTTCAGATATTCACCTATTAGAAAAAACAGGTGGAAAGAGTGGAGACTTTAAATTTTAGTGTATACGAATAAAAATAAAAGGAGAGGTTACTGTACCTTTCATCTTAGTTGTCTAAGATTTTGGGTGCAGTACATTGCCTCTCCCTTTTTATTTCAATTAGTATTTTATTACATTAAGAGTTTTTTCTCCATTGTTTACTTCTATGAAACCAGTTTTTCCATAGAATAATAAATCTTCAATGAAATAAGTTTTCTTTTGAGAATTTACCTCTTTTGTAGAGTTAAAGAAAACGAAATATCTATCTTTACTAATTTCTACTTTAATAGCCTTTGCTTCACTCTCATCAACTAAAGATAAATCTCCTCTTTTAACTTGAACTTTTTCTATTTTTAGATCTTTTGGTGAAATTACAGTAAATAGAGTTCCAACTTTTTCAAAGGAAATATTTGTTTCAATTCTCTTAGAATCTTCTAATTTATTATACTCTTTAGATATTAAAGTATCTTTAATATCTATTTTAACATCATCACTCCATTTTAAATGTAAAGAGTTATTTTTATTTAAAATAATATGATTATCATCAGAAATAACTTCAGTATTTGTATCTATATTAAAATGTTGTGTATAATTATGTTTTCCAGAAGTAGAAAATTCATCAGCTACTACCCATAGATCAGGTTTTACATAGAATATTTTTCTAAAATGGATAAGAGGATCATTAAGATTTAGATATCCTAAGTGTCCACCATCAACATAGTCAAATTTATCATTGAAAGAGTAAAAAGAGTTTAAAGGTAAAGCAGCTTTTAAAATTCCCCAAGCTCCTCTAAATTCACTGAAAGGTTTTCCATCAACTGTTACTGTGTTATGAGCACAAGTATTTTTTAAATCTATTCTAGTTTGACTACCCTCTACATAAGTGTATCTTCCACTGTCAATAAGGAAATTTTCTCCATTAGAAGTTAAATCAAAGTGAAGAAGTTCTCCATGCCCATGTCCACTTCCAATAGAACCACAAGTAAACCATAAGTAATTTCCATTTTCGTTAAAAGAATCACGAAGATAGAAATTTCCACTATTTACTAAAGCGATAGATGGATAATCAGGAGCTATTGTTTCTATTTTAGAATAATTTTCAATTGATTTTTTATCTAACTCCCACATAGATTCAAAATCTATTTCGGAGAATCCACCAAATTTTAATTCTCCATCTTCTAATACAGCAGCACATCTAGTAATTATATCTCTTAAATCTGTATCGTCACTGTCACCTTGCATTGGTTGATGGTGGTTAGGTTTTTTCATTGAGAAGTTGGCCATACCTATTTTTTTAATATTTTCTTTTATAAATTCAGGAATTTCTAAATCATGATGTTTAAATTGTACTGCTGTTTCTAGTAAACAATTTAAAACTTCATTTTGATACATAGGAGATTGTTCCCAGTGGATTCCATCTGGTAAGATTTGAATTTTACATTGGTATTCAAGTCTTTTTAAAGGAACTTTAAAATAATCTGTATCAGTTAAGTGGAAATAGAAAGCAAAAGTTATAAGCCCACAGTTTTGAAGAACTCCCCAGTTACTTAAAGTTCTAAAGTCATCATAAAGATTTAATAGAACATCACATTGCTCTTTTAAAGAGTTGTAGATTTTTTCTTTAAATTCTTTTTCAAAAGTATAAGTTCTTTCAAATATTTCTAAAGTTTTTATCCAGTTGATACATCTAAGTCCCATTTCAATAGTTCTAGCACAATCTTTAAATTTAGGGTCGTGAATATCTACTGTATCAATCCAAGAGTTTATTTGATTAACAAAAGCATTTAAATATTTTTCATCATTTGTTAAATGATAAGCTTTTGCTAAAAATGTCCAATATTTATGTCTGTTTAACATAAACGCCCATTCTTCATCACCGAAAGGAATTTTATTCCATTCAATTTCATTTTCAAAAGTAACAGGAGTTTTACAAACTTCCATATCCCATTTATGATTAAAAATAAAAGTATTTTTACAAATTAAATCAGCTGTTTCTAATAAAGTTTCTTTTGTCATATCCATAATTTTACTCCTTATGATTTTTTTGTATATTGATTAGATTATAACTAAGAAAATAAAAAAAGTAAATATTCCGTTTTCTATGTTTAAATTTGATAATAGCTATTTACGAATTTATTTAGTACAATTTATACTGAAAAAAATATATAATAAATGGTAAAAAAATGAAAAATATTTAATTTAAGTTAAGAAAGATAAAGAGTTATTTTATTGGATAAATAAGGAATTATAAAGCATATATAATTTAGGTTAAAAAAGTTAAATAAAAAATAAAAAAATACTTATTTGAGATATTGAGTTTTTTATAAGAAAGTATTATATTAATAACGAACAATATTGTGGGTGATAAAATGGCAACAAACAAAAATGATATCAAAATATTAGAATTAATTCAAAAAAAGGAAGCTAGTTCAAGGGTTGAAATAGCAAAGAAAATAGGAATTTCTCAAGCTGCTGTAAGTAAAAGAGTAAAACAGCTGATAGAAGAGGGATATCTTAAGGAAAATTATAGTAAAAATAAAAAAACGCAAGGAAGAAATGCTATTGGATTAGAATTAAATCCAAAATTAGGAAAAGTATTGGGAATTTATCTTGCACCAGAGGAGATACTGATAGCTTTAGCTGATTTAGATGGCAATCTTTTGGAATTGGAAAAAGAAAAAATAAGAAAAGTAAAAGATGTAAAAAAACTTTGCTTTAGTTTGATTGAAAAATATATATTTAAGAATAAAATCTTAAATATAGGAATAGCTATGAATGGTATAGTAGATGTACTACATGGAGTAAGTATTTATTCAGCTGCTTATGGATGGAATAATATTAATTTAAAAGAAGAGATAGAGAATAAATATAATATTCCAGTTTTTGTAGAAAATGGAGTAAATTTAATGGCTCTATATGAAAAAACTTTTGGATTATGTAAAAATAAAAAAAGCTTTGTAGTGATAAATATAGGTTCTGGAGTAGGAGCTGGGGTATACATGAATAATATGATTTATCATGGAAAAGATTTCGGAGTAGGAGAAATAGGACATATTCCATTTGATCATTCGAAAGATGCTAGTGTATGTAGTTGTGGAAGTAAAGGGTGTATAGAAACTATTTTATCAGATTGGAGAATAGAGGATAAAGTATCTAGACTGACTAAAATAAACTATCCATATAGTGAAATAGTGGAAAAAGCAAATAATGGTGAAACTTTTTTTCAGAATATTTTTTTAGAACTAATTCCAGCTTTTTTAAATATAATTTTCTGGATTACAACTTTGATCAATCCTGAGGATATAATAATTTATGGAAAAATAAATAAACTGGGTGATTTTTTTTGGAGAGAATTGAAAAGAAAAGTAAAAGAAGGAAACTTAAATAAAAATAATGTAGTGAATATTAGAACTACTAATTTTGATAGTGATACAATTGTTCATGGAGCCGT
>NZ_JARHZE010000091.1 GCF_029258315.1 Fusobacterium sp.
TTAATAATTTTTAAGAGCCTCTAAAAAATCTTTTTTCATCTCTTCTCTAAGTTCAAGAGGTTCTAATATAATAGCCTCTTTAGAAAATTGTCTAAAATATAGTTTAGCATTTTCATTGGAAGCCTCAAAAACATAAATATTATCATTTTTTTCAACAAGTCTAGGACGGTAGTTTGTTAAACCTTTTAAAAGTTTTTGTCCTTCCTCAGTAAGTTGGACTTTTACAAAGTTTCCATTTCCTAAAAATGGGTCAAATCTTTTTCTAACACTTTCAATATATTTTTTATCTTTACCTTTTATTTTTTCCTCTAATATAGATATAACTTCCAAATCTTTTAATTTGTAGTTATGATAAGTTTTTTCTATATCACAGTAACAAAAAAGATAATTTTCATCCCCTTGTTCATCTCTTTTTATAAAATATGGTTCAACAGTAGTTAAAACAGCCCCAAACTTTATTTTTAACTTTTTTTTCTCTTTTATAGCATCAAGAATTTTTTTTACTGTATCTTGAAAAACAAAAAGTTCTCTTATATATTTAAATTTTGAACAATATTTTTCAAAAAGTTCTCTGAAAAATTCAGCTTCAATATCAACACCATTTTCTTTTAAAACATCATAATAAATTTCTTTGTTAGCAACATTTAAATCGAATTGAATTATTTTCTTTAAAGGTCTTCCTTGGGTTTCTAAATCTTTCTCAATATCTATTTCTTTCTTGTATTTTAATTGCTCCAAAATATAATTACAAAGTCTATTATTATTAATTTTAAAGTCTTCTGTATCGTTTTTCATCATACGCCAAATATCTTCAGGAACAGTAACTCTAATTTTTTTCATAATAATTCCTCCAAAGAAATTAAAAAAATATATAAAAAAACTGTCTTCTTCAAGACAGTTAAATTATCGAATTGGAGGCGACGACCAGATTCGAACTGGTGGTGGAGATTTTGCAGACCTCTGCCTTACCACTTGGCGACATCGCCTTCTATAAAATTGTGGTGGCCAGAGGCGGAATCGAACCACCGACACGGGGATTTTCAGTCCCCTGCTCTACCGACTGAGCTATCTGGCCAACTAATAAATATTAAATTTTGAATTTTAATTCTTAAAAAAAAATGGCGGAGAACCAGAGACTCGAACTCTGAAGCCTTACGGCGTCGGTTTTCAAGACCGATTCCTTACCAATTAGGATAGCTCTCCAGCACATATGGTACCCCGTAGGGGAATCGAACCCCTGTTTCCAGAGTGAAAATCTGATGTCCTAACCGTTGAACGAACGGGGCAAAAATGGTGGATCTAATTGGAATCGAACCAATGACCACTCGGTTATGAGCCGAGTGCTCTAACCAGCTGAGCTATAGATCCATACGTACTCATTTGTGTTAAGAATATTTTATTGATGGCGTGTCTGAAGGGATTCGAACCCCTGACCCACGCCTTAGAAGGGCGTTGCTCTATCCAGCTGAGCTACAGACACATCTATTAATTAGATGGTGCGTCATACTGGATTTGAACCAGTGACAACACGATTAAAAGTCGTGTGCTCTACCTACTGAGCTAATGACGCATATCTTGGAGCGGGAAACGAGGTTCGAACTCGCGACATTCAGCTTGGAAGGCTGACGCTCTACCAACTGAGCTATTCCCGCATATCTTACTGTAACACTGAATATTTAATTTTTGGTGGCGGGGATAGGATTTGAACCTATGACCTTCGGGTTATGAGCCCGACGAGCTGCCAACTGCTCTACCCCGCGATGTGGTGCCTAGAGCCGGAATCGAACCGGCACGGTATCAAGATACCACAGGATTTTAAGTCCTGTGCGTCTACCTGTTCCGCCATCCAGGCATTCTTAAGTTCGTCGATTTTGTTTTCGTCTCCCTCAAGACAAGAATAATAATACCACATATTACTTATTCTGTCAACAGTTTTTTTCTAAGAAAAAACGTTTTTTTAATTTTTTCTTTTAATTTCAATGACTTTATTTTTAAATTTTTTTATTTTTTTTATTATTCATCTAAAAATTTTTTAAATTTTATTAAATTTTCTTTAGATTTTTTATCCAATTTTTTTATTTTATATTCTAATTTACTTGCTTCGCTTTTATTTTTTACTTCAAAAAATATTTCTAATTTTATAACTAAATGACTTTTTGTATATTTTGCACCTTTTTTATTTAAATGATCATTATATCTTTTTTCTAAATTATTAGTAATTCCTGTATATAAAGATCCATCACTACATCTTAAAATATAAACAAACCAATTCATTTTTACTCCTAATACTTTTATTATTATTTTATCATACTTTTAAAAAAAGCATTGTAATTTATAGGAAAAATACTGTATAATTTTAATAATGTATTAAGATTATTTTTTATTATAAAATTTGAGGAGGATTTATTGGATAACTTACAAGCAAAACGTAAACTTCGGGCTTTTGAATTAGGAATTTTTCTAATTTCTCTTTTTGTTATTTTTCTTTTGATCTATGGCAGTTTTAAGCTGAAAGAAAATTTTTTCCAAGGTTTTTCCTATATCCTTACTTCTCAGGCTGGACTTATCACAGATTTTTTAATGGTTGGTGGAATTAGTGCTGGCTTTTCAAATGCTCTACTAATTCTTGGATTTAATTATTTTATAATTAGATTTTTAAATATTGAAATTAAAGGAATGACTCTAGCATCTTTATTTACTATATTTGGTTTTTCATTTTTTGGAAAAAATATCTTAAATATTTTACCCATCTATATTGGTGGTATTCTTTTTAGTAAATATGATCACATTCCATTTAAAGATATTTATTTACCTGTATCATTTGCCACAGCTCTAGCTCCTTTTATAAGTGAAGTCGCTTTCAGAACTAATACATTTGAATTTTCTTATATAAATGGTATTACTCTAGGAATTATAATAGGATTTATAATCTCTCCTTTAGCAAAAAAAATGAAAGGATTTCATGAAGGATACAACCTTTACAATTTGGGATTTACAGCTGGTATTCTTGGGCTAGTTCTTAATTGTATTTTAAAAGCTTATGATTTTAATGTAGCTTCAAGAAAAATACTTTCAACTCAATATAATAGTATTTTACAAATTTGTTGTAGTATTATTTTCTTGATACTTATAATAGTCGGTTTTTATATAAATAGCAACTCTTTTTCAGGATATAAAGAGCTTGTTAAATCAAGTGGATTAGAAGTAGATTTTGTTGCTTCATATGGGTATGGAGTTACATTTGTTAATATGGGGCTTATGGGCTTTTTAGCAATGCTTTTTGCTCTTAGCCTAGGTCAAACACTAAATGGTCCTATACTTGCCGGTATTTTCACTGTAGTTGGCTTTGCTGCTCATGGTAAAACTCCATTTAATACTGCCCCTATACTTATTGGTGTTATTTTATCTGGAGTTTCAACTATCCATAATGATATTTTTACTATTGTTCTTTCTGGACTTTTCGGTACATCTCTAGCCCCTATTGCTGGTATCTTCGGTCCTTTTTGGGGTATTCTAGCTGGTTGGTTACATCTTACTATAGTTACCAATATAGGTGGACTTCACGGTGGATTAAATCTATACAATAATGGTTTTTCTGCTGGTATTGTAGCTGGATTTTTATTGCCTATAATGAGAATTTTTAATGAAAGAGGTTTAAAAAGAGAATTACAATTTTTAAAAAATAGAAAAGAATTTATTGGTATGATAAAAAAATCAGATTTTGAGTAAATAAAAAAGCTAGATAGTTTAAACTATATCTAAGATATTAGAATATAGTAAAACTTCTAGCTTTTTTTAATCCTCTTTTAATTCTACTTCAAATTCAAATCTGTCTCCACGAACATAACTGATTGTATATTCTATTATTTCCATCCCTGTATAAGTCCATCTTTGTAATTTTATAATAGGGCTATCCTCTAAAATAGATAGAGATTTTGAAATTTTTTTATCTGATTTTATTGTAGAAAATCTCTCCACTGCTTTACTAAAAACTATATTATATTTACTTTGAAAAATATCGTATAAAGGTGAATTTGACAATTCTTTTTTATTAAGTCCCTTTAATTTACTAGCAGGTATATATGTCTTTTCATACATCACAGCCTCTTCATCAGCTATTCTAAGTCTTATCAATTCATAAACAGAATCCTCTTTTTCTATTTTTAACTCTTTTGAAATTTTTTCATCTGCTTTTTGTTCTTTAAAAGATAGAATTTTAGATTTTGGCTCTTTCCCCTGCTTTTTCATTTCTTCTGTAAAACTATAAAACTTTAATAATTTTTGTTTCATCATTTGAGGAGAAACAAATGTTCCCTTTCCTTGAATTTTATATATGTATCCTTTTTGTTCTAAATACGAGATAGCTTGCCTTACAGTTGCTCTGCTTATATTATATTTTTCACAGTATTCCCTTTCTGTAAGAATTTTTTCATCTCCTTTTAATTTCTTTTCTTTAATTTCATTTAAAATTATATTAGCTAACTGATAGTATAGTGGACTTTTTGATTTAAGCATCATTATATCCTCCTCCTAGTATTAACTTAAAAAAGTGTGGTTTATAGACCACACTTAATTTTACCATATCTCTTTATCTATTGGAAGAGTTGCTATTCCATTTAAAGTAAGATTTTTTTCTGGAATATAACCTTTCTTTAACTTATAATATGCCGCTGCAGCTATCATAGCCCCATTATCTGTACAAAGTTTCATACTTGGATATGAAACCTCTACTCCTTGCTCAGCTCCTCTTCTTTTTAGTTCACTTCTTAAAAGAGAATTTGCCGCAACTCCACCAGCTATTATAATATGTTTTACACCTTTATCTTCACAAGCTTTTAAAACTTTTTTACAAAGAATATCAACAACTGTTCCTTGGAAAGAAGCTGCTAAATCAACTGGTTTAAACTCTTCCCCTTTCATTTTCATCTTATTGACATAATTAATAACAGCAGTTTTTATCCCTGAAAAACTAAAATTATATCCGTCAACTTTTGGTTCAGTTATTTTTAAAAATTCTGGATTTCCTTCATAATACATTTTATCTACAACAGGTCCTCCAGGATATCCTATTCCTAAAACTCTAGCAACCTTATCATAACTTTCTCCAATTGCATCATCTAAAGTTCCACCTAAATTAGTAAAATTATGTTTCTCATCAATATGAATAATATTCGTATGTCCTCCTGATACAACTAAAGCTATACAAGGAAACTCTACATTATTTTCTAATAAATTAGCATAGATATGTCCTTTTATATGGTGAACTGGAACTAAAGGTATATTTTTCCCATAAGATAATCCTTTAGCAAAAGATACTCCTACTAATAAAGCCCCTATAAGTCCTGGTGCATATGTCACAGCTATATAATCAATGTCATCTAATGTAACTTTTGCTTCTGTTAAACTCTCTTCCAAAATAGTTGCTATATTTTTTATATGATGTCTTGAAGCTATCTCTGGAACAACACCACCATATTCTTTGTGTATAGCAATCTGAGAAGAGATATAATTTGATAAAACCTCTTTTCCATCTTTTACTATGGCTATTGAAGTTTCATCACATGATGTTTCTATTCCCAATATTAACATTATTTCCTCCTTATTTTAGTTTTTGAAACTATGAATAGGAGCAGGGATTCTTCCACCTCTTTTTATAAAGTCTTCACATTTAAATTTATTCACTTCCATAATAGGTGCATGACCTAAAAGTCCTCCAAACTCTACTGTTTCTCCTACTTTTTTTCCTATTACAGGAATAAGTCTTGCAGCTGTTGTTTTGTTATTTACCATCCCTATTGCTGCCTCATCCGCTATTATTCCTGAAATAGTAGCTGCTGATACATCACCTGGAATAGCTATCATATCCAATCCAACTGAGCAAACACAAGTCATTGCTTCTAATTTTTCAAGAGATAAAGCTCCTATTTCAGCAGCATGTATCATGGCATGGTCTTCACTTACAGGTATAAAAGCCCCACTTAATCCACCTACATAAGATGAAGCCATTACTCCACCTTTTTTTACATTATCATTAAGCATTGCAAGAGCTGCTGTTGTTCCTGGTGCTCCTGGTTGCTCTAATCCCATCTCTTGAAAAATCTCACCTATACTGTCTCCTACTGCTGGTGTTGGTGCTAAAGATAAGTCTATTATTCCAAATGGAACTCCCAATCTTTTTGCTGCTTCTTGAGCAACTAATTGTCCAACTCTTGTTATTTTAAATGCTGTTTTCTTTACAACCTCACAAAGAGTTTCAAAATCTGCTCCTCTTGCTGATTCTAACGCTTTCTTTACAACCCCTGGTCCACTTACCCCAACGTTTATGACGCAGTCAGCTTCCCCTACTCCATGAAAAGCCCCAGCCATAAATGGATTATCTTCAACCGCATTACAGAATACAACAAATTTTGCACATCCTATACATTCTCTATCTTTTGTTAATTCAGCTGTTTCTTTTACTATTTCTCCCATTCTCTTTACAGCATCCATATTTATTCCATTTCTAGAAGTTCCTACATTTACTGAAGAACAAACTCTTTCAGTTTCATTCAATGCTTGAGGAATAGAATCTAATAAAATTTTATCAGCTTTTGTATATCCTTTATGAACTAGAGCAGAAAATCCTCCTATAAAGTTTACTCCACAATCTTTTGCAGCTCTATCAAGTGTTTTAGCAACACTTACATAAGAATCTGTATCACATCCTGCTGCTGCTATTGCTATCGGTGTAACTGATATTCTTTTATTAACAACAGGAACCCCAAATTGTCTAGCTATTTCATCCCCAACCTTTACTAAATCTTTAGCATAAGTCGTTATTTTCTTATATATTTTTTCATTAAATCTATTGATATCAGAATCAGCACAATCCATTAAGCTTATCCCCATAGTTATTGTACGAACATCAAGATTTGCTTGATCTATCATAGCATTAGTCTCTTGTATCTCCACTTTAGAAATCATATATCTTTCTCCTCTTCAAAAAATTTATATACGATGCATACAATTAAAAATATCTTCGTGTTGTATGTTTATAACTACACCTAATTCTTTTCCTATTTCTTCCAATCCATCTGCTACAACTTCCATAGAATCAGTTGCACCAGTCATATCTACTATCATCATCATATTAAAGTAACCATTTACTATTGTTTGTGATATATCTAAAATATTAATATTTTTTTTAGATAAAAATTCACATACTTTTGCTATAATTCCAACTTTATCTTTTCCTAGTACTGTTATGATACCTTTCATTTGAGCCTCCTTGAATTTTATTATATTATAGTATATCATTTATTTAAAATTTTGCAACTAAAAAAGCCCTCTCATCTTTCTTTAAAAAAATTATAAAAAAAACTGCCAAAAGGCAGTTTTAATCTTTTTAACAAAAGACAAAGTCTTTACAATTATTTTACTGTTACTTTAACAGCTATTGGTCCTTTAGCTCCTTCTTCTACTTCAAAGCTAACAGATTGATTTTCTTCAAGATTTTTAAATCCTTCTCCTACAATCCCTGAAAAATGTACAAAATAATCTTTTCCTTCTTCTGAAGTGATAAATCCAAATCCTTTTTCTTTGTTAAACCATTTAACTTTTCCTTGTAACATCAAAACCCTCCAAATTATTTATTTTCAGTTCTCTTTCAGATAAAAAAATCTATCAGGAACATCCTTATTATACTCTCAACTAAAAATATATGCAAGAAATTTTTTAAACTGTTGTAATTTCTTTTTCTTTTAATGCTAATAAAGAATCAATTTCTTTTATTGCTTTGTCTGTTAATTTTTGTACTTCATCCTCAGCAACTTTTAATTCATCTTCAGTAAGTTCTTCAGCTTTTTGAAGTCTTCTAAGACTATTATTTATTTCTTTTCTTATGTTTCTAGCTCCTACTTTGCTCTCTTCAGCTTCTTTTTTAGCTAGTTTTACATATTCTTTTCTTCTGTCAGCTGTTAATTCTGGTACCATAAGTCTTATAACTCTACCATCATTATTAGGATTTAATCCTAAATTTGCTGTCATTATAGCTTTTTCGATAGATGGTATAACTGATTTATCCCAAGGATCAATAACTAATAATCTAGCTTCTGGAGCTGATACTGTTCCTATTTGATTTAATGGCATTAAAGAACCATATTGCTCTACTTTTATTCCATCTAGCATAGCTACACTTGCTCTTCCTGCTCTGATTCCAGCAAATTTATGTTTTGTAGCTTCTATTGTTTTTTCCATTCTTTCTTTACATTCTTTCATTAGTAAATCTTTACTCATAAATTTCCTCCTTAATATTAAACTACTACTGTTCCTATTTTTTCTCCCATTACTACTTTCTTTATATTTCCTTCTACTAAAGAATCAAATACAATTAATGGAAGTTTATTATCTCTACAAAGAGATATTGCAGCAGCATCCATAACTTTTAAATTTTTATTTAATACTTCTGTATATGTAATTGTCTCATATTTTACTGCATCAGAATATTTAACTGGATCTTTATCATATATTCCATCTACTTTTGTAGCTTTTACAACTACATCAGCATTTATTTCGATAGCTCTTAATACAGCAGCTGTATCTGTTGTAAAATATGGGTTTCCTGTTCCAGCTCCAAATATTACAACTCTTCCTTTTTCTAAGTGTCTTTGAGCTCTTCTTTTAATAAATGGCTCAGCAACTTTTGGCATTTCTATTCCACTTTGAACTCTAGTTGGTATTCCTAGTTTTTCAATAGCATTTTGAAGAGCTAATGAGTTTATCATAGTGGCTAACATTCCCATATGATCTCCTGTAACTCTATCTATTCCAATTTCTTCTCCTGAAAGACCTCTGAAAATATTTCCTCCACCTATAACTACTGCAACTTCTACTCCTAGATTCACAATCTCTTTAATCTGTCTTGCATAGGAAGTTATCACTTTAGAATCTATTCCAAATTCTTGGTCTCCCATTAATGCTTCTCCACTTAATTTTAACAATATTCTCTTATATACAGGTTCCATTCTCCCCTCCAGTTATTATTTAAAAAAATAGGGATGCATTTTGCATCCCCTAATTGTTTTTTCTTAAGAAGTACTATCCTTTAATTTGAGCTGCAACTTCTGCTGCGAAATCTTCTACTTTTTTCTCAATTCCTTCTCCAACTTTATATCTTGTGAAAGAAACAACTTTCATATCTCCTGCAAATTCCTCTACAGTTTCTTTGTTTTCTGCTCTTACATAAACTTGGTTTACTAAACAATTTTCTTCATAGAATTTTTTCATTTTTCCTACTAAGATATTTTCGATTATTTTAGCTGGTTTTCCTTCCATTTCTAATTGTTTTCTAGCAATTTCTTTCTCGTGCTCTAAAGTTTCAGTTGTAACTTGAGTTGAGTTTAAGAAACTAGGGTTCATAGCTGCAACGTGCATAGCTATTCCTTTCGCTCTTTCTAATCTTTCTGGAGTCATTTCAGCATCTAATTCGATGATTACTCCTAATTTTCCACCAAGATGGTTATAAGTAGTAGCAAATCCTTCTGCAACAACTTTCTCCATTCTTCTGATGTTCATGTTTTCTCCGATTTTAGCGATTAATTCAACTAGAGCTTGCTCTACAGTTCTTCCATCTGCTAATACTTCAGCTTTTAACTCTTCTACTGTCATAGCTTTTGTAGTTAATGCAACTTCTACTAAAGTTTTTCCGAAGTTTCTGAACTCGTCGTTTTTAGCAACGAAGTCTGTTTCAGCGTTAAATTCTATAACAACAGCTGTTTTATGGTCTGCAGAAACACCGTCGAATATTAATCCTTCAGCTGCTACTCTTCCTGCTTTTTTAACTGCTTTAGCCATTCCTTTTTCTCTTAGGTAGTCTATTGCTTTATCCATATCTCCATCTGTTTCTTTAAGTGCTTTTTTACAATCCATCATTCCAGCACCAGTCATTTCTCTTAATTCTTTTACTGCTTTAGCTGTGATTTCCATACTATTTTATCCTCCTTAAAAAATTTTTTCAAATTTTCTTATTCTGCTGATCCGTTTTCTACTACTTCTTCAGTTGTAGTTTCAGTAGATACTTCTTCTACTTTCTCTTCAGACCCTTGTCTTCCTTCGATTATTGCGTTAGCAACTAATGTAGACATTAATTTTACTGATCTTATAGCGTCATCGTTTGCTGGAATTGGGTAAGTAATGTTGTCTGGATCTACGTTAGTGTCGATCATAGCTATTACTGGGATTCCTAAGTTAGCTGCTTCAGCAACAGCAAGAGCTTCTTTTTTAACGTCTACTACGAATAAAGCTGCTGGTACTCCTGGCATATCTTGGATTCCTGCTAAGTTTTTATTTAATTTTTCTAACTCTTTTCTTAAGTTAGCTGCTTCTTTTTTAGTGTAAGCTGTATCTAAAGTACCATCTTGGTCCATTTTTGTTAATTCTTTAAGTCTAGCTATTCTTCCTTTGATAGTTTGGAAGTTTGTTAACATTCCACCAAGCCATCTGTTGTTTACATAGTACATTCCAGATCTTTCAGCTTGTTCTTTCATAGCTTCTTGAGCTTGTTTTTTAGTTCCTACAAATAAGAAGTTTCCTCCGTTTGCAGATATTTCTCTTACTACTTCGTAAGCCTCTTCAATTTTCTTTAAAGATTTGTGTAAATCGATTACATGGATTCCATTTCTCTCTGTGAAGATATATTTTGCCATTTTTGGATTCCATCTTTTTGCTTGGTGTCCGAAATGTACTCCAGACTCAAGTAATTGTTTCATTGTTACTACTGCCATTTTTTTCCTCCTAAATATTGTTTTTTGGTTATGCCGTCCACCGATCTCAAAACTAAACAACCATTTTGGCACCAAGTTTAGAAATAATCAGTGTGCATTTTTTAGCATTTTATTATAGCATTAGAAAGTATTATTTGTCAACACTTATTTCCCGATACTTTTATTGACATTTTTCTTAATTTTTCATAAAATTAATTAAAATATTTTTTAAGGAGATTTTATGAAGGCAAATATTAAAAGTTTATTACAAGTTCATTTCGCTGTTTTTTTATTGGGATTCTCTGGTTTATTTGGAAAATTAACAACAGTTTCCATTTTTACTCTTATTTTAGGAAGAAGTGTTTTTTCTTTTTTATCTCTTGGAAGTTTTTTAAATTTTCAAAAAAAATCTATTGCCGTAGAAAATAAAAAAGATCTTTATTTCCTATTTTCTCTTGGAGCTATTCTGGCTCTCCACTGGCTAACTTTTTTCTATTCTATAAAGCTTTCAACTGTTGCAATAGGACTTTTGACTTTTTCAACTTTTCCTATTTTTGTGACTTTTCTTGAACCTTTATTTTTTAAAGAAAAATTACTTTTAAAAAATATCTTCATAGCTTTTCTAGCTTTTGTAGGAGTCGCTTTTGTCATCCCTAACTTTGATATTTCAAACTCTGATACAGTTGGAGCTTTTTGGGGGATTGTTTCTGGATTTGTTTATGCTCTTTTTGCAATTGGTAACAGAAAAGTAGTAAAAAAATATTCTAGTCTTATAGTATCTCTATATGAGCAACTATCTGTGGTGATGATATTAGCCCCTTACTATCTTCTTGTGGCTAAAGAAACTGTTCCTTTTAAAGAAGTAATTTTAATTGCTCTATTAGGAATAATATTTACAGCCTTTGCACATACTTTAGCTATCGAGGCTCTTAAAAATATCAAAGCCCAAACTTCAAGTGTAATTTTTTGCTTAGAACCTTTTTATGCAATTATCCTTGCTTCTATTCTTTTAGATGAAATTCCTAGCCCTAAAACATTAATAGGGGGGGTCATTATTTTAGGAACAGTTCTTTTTTCAAATTTTATTAATAAAGATTA
>NZ_JARHZE010000101.1 GCF_029258315.1 Fusobacterium sp.
ACTGGAAGTGTTTTATCAGGAGAGTTAAGTTTAGGAGAAAATATATATCTATATCCTCAAAAGGAAAAATTAAAAGTAAAATCTATTGAAAGGTTTGGAGAAAAGGTTGAAACCTTGGAGAGTAATACAAGAGGGGCTATAAATTTAAGTGGTGTAGATTATAAGGATATAAAGAGGGGAAATTTTTTATATTCTAAGGAGGATCTAAAACCTACTAATATTATAGATGTATATTTTACATTTTTAGATGAGGAAAAAATAAAAAGTAACCAAAGAGTAAGGGTATATTTTGGAACTGATGAAGTTTTGGGAAAAATTAGACTTTTAGAGAGATATAATTCTGGTTGGATAGCTCAAATATATTTAGAAAAAGAGATTTTTGTATTTAGAAATCAACTTGGAATAATGAGAAATTATGCTCCCACTATAACCTTAGGTGGAATAAAAATCTTGGATACTCAAGAGAAAAAAATAAATAAAAGGGATGTTGATTACAAGGAAAGAATAGAAAATCTTAAAAATATTTTTGAGAATAGAAATTCTTTAGACGAGGAAAAAATAAAAAATGAAATTTTAAAATTTTTAAGAGATTATCACAATAAAAATAATTTAAAAAAAGGGATTAATATCAACGATTTAAAAGAAAATTTAAAGTATAAAAAAGATGATTTAGAAAAAGTTTTAAATATGATGTTAGAAGAAAACCTTGTAAAATTAGATGGAAAAATTCTATCTCTATTTGATTTTGAGATAAGATTAACTAAGGAAGAAAAAAATATAAAAGAAAAAATATTTAAAATTTATAAAAGTACTAGCATTTCACCTGTAAAATATGAGATAATAAAGAATATGCTTATTTCTTCTGGGGAGAAGATTGAGGATATCAAGGTTATTCACAGATATATGGTTGAAAGTGAGATGATAATATATTTAGATGAGGACAAATATATTTTATCTGGATACTTTAAAGAGATACAAAAGAGATTAAATGATTATTTTTCTTTTGAAGAAAATTTTAAATCTGGAATAACCTTGGGTAAATTTAGAGAGCTTATTGGAAATAATAGGGAGAATTCTCTATCATTGATATTAAAATTGGAAAAAATAGGTTTTTTAATAAATAAAAACAATATTAGATTTTTAAGGGAAAAAATTTAAGGAGGAGATATGATAGAAGTAAATGCAGTGGGATTAGTTTGTCCAGTTCCAGTTATAATGACGAAAAAAGCTTTAAATACAATAGAAGAGGGAGAAGTATCAATTTTAGTTGATAATGAAACTTCTAAGGAAAATCTAGAAAAGTTGGCTAAAGAGATGGGATATTCTTATGTATCTTCAAAAAAAGATGAAAATATTCAAGTCATAATTACAAAAACTCTTGGAGAAAAAGAGGAAAAATTAGAGGAAGAAAATATAGTTGTAGTTATTGATTCTGATGAAATGGGAAAAGGTGACAGAGAATTAGGAGAGGTACTTATAAAAGGTTTTGTATACTCACTAACTGAGATGGAAACTTTACCTAAGAGTATAATTCTTTATAATAAAGGGGTTTTCTTAGCAACAAAAAATGAAAACACAATAGAAGATTTAAAAAAATTAGAAGAAATGGGTGTTGAAATAATCTCTTGTGGTACTTGTGTGAATTATTATGGATTACAAGATAGTTTAAAAGTGGGAACTCTTACAAATATGTATACTATTTTAGATAGACAGATGAAAGCTACAAAGGTAGTAAGAGTATAATGAGATTACAAGAGAGATTTATAGTTATATCAACAGACTCAACACATTTTGTTATCAACTTAGAAAAAATTTTACTTGATAAAAATATAAAGTGTAGAGTTATACCACTTCCTGTGGAAATATCTGCAAATTGTGGTTTAGCGGTAAAATTAGATGAAAATGATTTAGAGGAAGCAAAGAAAATTATATTGGAAAATAATTTTTTAGTTAATGTTGCTCTAGTGGAAAAAAATGGACTGAAAAAAAATATTCAAAAATTAGAGATCGGGGGAAAGAAAGTTGTTGAATAAAAAATATTTTTTTATAATTTTTATGATTTTATTCACTTTAAGTTTTGGTAAATCAAAAAAGGAAAAAATGCCAGAAATAAAAGTGGAGACTACTTATGATAATCAGATAGATGATAGTATAAAAATCAATATAAAATATAAAGGAGAAGATTTACCAAAGCTTTTGGATTATGTATTTGTAAAAACTTTATATACAAGAGTAAGACAAAATCCATGGACAACTTCAGAAGAAATTTATAGAGCTGGATTTGACACTAAATATTTGGTGAAAGAAAAAATTAAGCTTGGATCAAATATTTGGTATAAGGTGGAAACACCAAAAGGTGAGGGATATATTTATGGGAAATCTGTTGAGCTTAGAACTTTTAGATTTCCTGAAATGCTAGGAAGAATACAAGATGTAGAAAAATTTATATCTGAAAAAAATAATGAAAAAGTGAGATTAGCTTCTACAAACTCATATTTACCAAATCCATATAATAAGGATATGAAAAGAGCAAAGGATAAATATGGAGTATCAATAGATCAAAATATTGTAGGGGTTTATGAAAAAGAAAATACAGAACTACATATTCCAGATAGATCTATTTTAAGTGTTGAAAAAATAAATGGAAATTATGCTGAGGTAAAAGTAGAGGGAATAAAAGAATCTCCTTTAAAAATTCAAAAAAAATATCTGTCTTATAGACCAAGTATAGAAAAAGGATTTAAAAAAGCTGTTGTGGTAGATGTAGAAAATCAAAATCTAGGAGTTTTTGAAAAAGTTGAAAATGATTGGGTGTTGATTTCATATATTTATGCAAAAACAGGAATAGAAAGTGAACTTGGATTTGAAACTCCGAGAGGATCTTATATCGTTCCAATGTTAAAATATGAAATGGGATATAGAGGAATTTATGGAGAGGATGCAGGTATTGCAAAGTATGCTATAAGATTTAGTGGGGGAGGGTACCTTCACGGAACTCCTATTGAGCACGATGAGGAATCAAATGAAGACTTCTTTTTAAATCAAAAAGAAACAGGACTTGGAACTTTTAAGGGAACTAGAAAATGTATAAGAAATACAGTTTCTCACTCTAAATTTTTATTTGATTGGATAATGGGAGATACTAAGAGAAATGAAAATTCTAACTATCAAGCACCATCAGAAAATATAATATTTATAGTTATCTAGGTAAAAAAATGAATATACTTATAACAGGAGTTACCAAGGGGATAGGTTATTTTTTAGCTAAGGAATTTCTTAAAAGAGGGGATAAAGTTTTTGGAGTAGGAAGAACTTTTGAAAGTTTAAAAGAGATTGAAAAAGAATATAAAAATTTTATTCCTTTAAATTATGATGTTTCTAATATAGAAAATATAGATAAAATATTTAAAGAAATAGAAAGTGAAAATGAAA
>NZ_JARHZE010000106.1 GCF_029258315.1 Fusobacterium sp.
GGAATGCTTGGAGCCAAAAATGTAAATTGGAATTTAGTTCCAGAAAATATGAAACCAGCAAAAGATATGATAGTTGTTGATAATGCTGGAAGAGCTGGAATAATTGCACACACAGCTCCAGCAAAATATGGATTTACTATAAAGATAAAAGGAAGAAAAGCTCATGCAGGAATAGAACCTGAAAAAGGAATAAATGCTATTTTATTAGCAGGAAAAGTAATTTCAAAATTAAAGGTTGGTAGAATTGATGAGCTAACAACTTCAAATCTTTGTAAGATAGAATCAAATTTCCCTTCTAATGTGGTTTCGGATTCTTGTATATTTGAAGGAGAGGTAAGAAGTCATTCAGAAGAGAAAATTTTAAGTGTGCTAAATGAATATAAAGAAAGTTGTGAAGAGGTAATAAAAGAGTGTGGAGGAGAGTATAGTATAGACTTTGAATGTTCATATCCAACTTTAAAACCTATTGATGACTTAAAATTTGCTAAAAAGTTTGCAGAAATCTATGAAGAGATGGGAATAAAATCAGAATTAAAAGTAATAGGTGGAGGTTCTGACAGTAATATTTTTGCAAAAGAGGGGTATAACTCAATAATAATTGGTGTTGGAATGTACAATGTACATACTGTTGATGAAAGATTAGAGATAGAAGATTTATATAAGACAACAGAGGCTATAATAAAATATATTTCTAAATAGATTAGGAGAAAAAAATGGATAGAAATGAATTAAAAGAAAGAGTCATAAGAGCAATAGAAGAAAATAAAGATAAAATTATGGAAGCAGGAAGAAAAATTTATAAAAATCCAGAGTTTGGTTATAAAGAAATAGAAACAACTAAGACAGTAAAAGAGTTTTTTGAAAAAGAATTAAATTTAGAAGTGGAAGATAAAATAGCTTATACAGGTTGCAGAGCTAGAGCCAATAAGGATAAAGAAGGAATAAAAATAGCTATCTTAGGAGAACTAGATGGAATCTCTTGTAAAGAACATTGTGATGCTAACTCAATAGGAGCCTCTCATACTTGTGGACATAATGTTCAAATAGCTGGAATGTTAGGAGCAGCTGTTGGTTTAATAAAATCAGGAGTAATAGATGAATTAAATGGAAAAATTGATTTTATGGCTACACCAGCAGAGGAGTTTATAGAGCTAGCTTATAGAACAAAACTAAAAGAAGAGGGACATATAAAATTTTTCGGTGGAAAACAAGAGCTTATCAGAAGAGGGGCTTTTGATGATGTGGATATTTCAATGATGTTCCATGTTTTAGATACTGGGGATAAAAAAGTTTTAACAGGGCCAGTAAGTAATGGATTCATTGGAAAAGAAGTAACTTTTATAGGAAAAGAAGCTCATGCAGGTTCAGCTCCTTATGAGGGAATAAATGCTTTAAATGCTGCTATGTTAGCAATAAATAATGTTCACGCTCAAAGAGAAACTTTTAAAGAATCTGATAGAGTAAGATTTCATCCAATCATAACAAAGGGTGGAGATATTGTAAACGTTGTACCAGCAGATGTAAAAATGGAATCATATGTAAGAGCTAGAACTATATCAGGTATGATAGATGCTAATATGAAGGTTAATAGAGGTTTAATAGCAGGTGCTATGGCAGTTGGAGCTCAGATAGAAATAACTGAGATACCAGGTTATCTTCCAATATTAAGACACGACAATATGGAAGAAGTTTTAAGAGGGAACTTAGAATATTTAGGATTAACTTCTGATGATATAATAGAAGGTGGAGATTTTACAGGATCTTTTGATTTTGGAGACGTTTCACATCTTATGCCAACACTTCATCCAATGTTTGGGGGAGTAACAGGAGCACTTCATACAAGAGGATATAAAATATCTGATGAAGAGTATGCATATTTAATGCCAGCAAAATCATTAGCATTAACAGTAGTAGATTTACTATATGATAATGCAAAAAAAGGAAAAGAGATTTTAGAAAACTTTAAACCAGCAATGACAAAAGAAGAATACTTAAAGTTTATGGAATCAAATGACAAAGTTATAAAAGCATAACAAAAAAGGATTAGGTTAAAAATGGCCTAATCCTTTATTTTTTTATTTAACAGAATAAAAACATCTTTTTGGAGAAATTATATTTTCCTCAGCTTTTAATTCTTTTATAGCTTTATCAACTAATTTTTTATCTTCTCCAAGTGCCTCAGCAATTTCTCCAGCTTTCATAGGTTCAGATTTTTTTAATAATTCCAATACTTTATCTTTTAATTCCATCTTAACATCTCCTTTATTTTTAATTTATACAAAAATGATATCATAACATTTTAAAAAAAGCAATAAAAATAAAAATTGATTTTTTAAATAATAGAGTGTATAATATTTAAAAAAGTTGATATTATGAAATATCAACTTTTTATTTATATTTAAGGAGGAAAAAATGATAAAAATAGGAAAAAGACAAGTATTAAGAGTCAACAATTATACTCCAATCGGATTATACTTAAATGCTGAGACAGAGGATGAAAAGGATAACATCTTACTGCCAAAAAATGAATTGGAATTATTAGAAACAAAACCAGAAATAGATGATGAGTTAGAGGTATTTATATACAGAGATTCAGAGGATAGATTGATAGCAACCTTAAGAAAAACTTATGCAACAATAGGAACACTTGCAAAATTAGAAGTGACAGATATCAACCCAAAAATAGGAGCTTTTCTTGACTGGGGATTAAAAAAAGATATACTATTACCAAAAGGACAAGAAGTAGGGAAGCTACAAGTAGGAAAAAAATATTTAGTAGGACTTTATGAGGATAAAAAAGGTCGTATTTCGGCTACAATGAAAGTTTATAAGTTTTTATTACCTTGTAAAGATTATCATAAAAATGATATTGTTACAGGAACTGTTTATAATATAGATGAAAATATAGGGGTATTTGTAGCTGTTGATGATAGATATTTTGGTATGATGCCAAAAAATGAATATTTTAAAGAGTATAAAATAGGTGAGGAAGTAACAGCAAGAGTTATAAGAGTAAGAGAAGATGGAAAACTAGATTTAGCTCCTAGAAAACTAGCTTTTGAACAGTTAGATGATGATGGAAAACTAATATTAGAAAAAATAAAAATATTAAAATCAGCCTTTCATTTTAATGATAAAAGTTCTCCAGAAGAGATTTATGACTATTTTGGTATAAGTAAAAAAGCTTTTAAAAGAGCAATCGGTGGACTTTTAAAACAAGGATTAATAGAAAAAAATGGAGAAAATTTTGTATTAAAAAAATAGAATAATAGTATCAAAAAAATATATTGATTTTTTTATATTATTTATTGTATAATATAAAAAGTGTTTTAACATTAATCAAAATGATAATAGTAATAAAATATTGAAAATTAAGATTGATTTTTAAAACAAAATATAATATAATACGAATGTGTATACTTTAAAAAGGCGGAGGTTTTATATGGAACAGAAAAAAGGAATTTTCGACAAATTTCTAGATAAGATAGAAAAAGTCGGGAACAAATTACCACATCCAGTAACAATATTCTTAATATTATCAATAATTGTTATTGTTGTATCAGAGATTTGTGTAAGAACAGGGGTAGAAGTTACTTATACAGGATTAAACATGAAAACTAAAAAGATAGAAGAGATTACTCTTAATGCAAAATCTTTGTTAAGTGCTGATGGAATAAGATATATAGTTAATACTATGACTAAGAACTTTACAGGATTCGCACCTTTAGGAACAGTTTTAGTAGCAATGTTAGGGGTTGGAGTTGCAGAAGGTACAGGACTTATCAATGCTTCTCTTAGAAAATTAGTTTTATCAACACCACCAAGATTATTAACAGCTGTAATGGTTTTTGCAGGGGTTATGTCAAATATTGCATCTGACGCAGGATATGTTGTATTAATACCTTTAGGAGCAATAATATTTGCATCTGTTGGTAGACATCCACTTGCAGGATTAGCAGCAGCCTTTTCAGGAGTTTCTGGAGGATTCTCAGCTAACTTATTACTTGGAACAATAGATCCACTATTAGGAGGAATTTCAACAGAAGCAGCTAGAATATTTGTACCTGACTATACAGTATTACCAACAGCAAACTGGTACTTTATGATGGTGTCTACTTTCTTAATAACTATATTAGGAACAATAGTTACTGAAAAAATAGTTGAGCCAAGATTAGGTGCTTATAAAGGTGAACATAAAGAAGAATTAACTGAAATGGGAGAGTTAGAATCTAAAGGTTTAAGAAGAGCTGGACTTTCTCTAGTAATATTCCTAGTTATAATGGGAGCATTAACAATACCAGAAAATGCTATATTTAGAGAAAATGGAACTTTAAATAGTTTCATGCATGATGGATTATTACCAATAATTATGTTATTCTTTATGATTCCTGGATATGTTTATGGAAAAACAGTTGGAACAATCAAAAATGATAAAGATGTTGCTAGATTAATGGGAGATTCATTAGGAACTCTAGGTGGATACATGGCTCTTGCTTTCGTAGCAGCTCAATTTATAGTTTATTTCTCATATACAAATTTAGGAACAATAGTGGCTGTAAAAGGAGCAGACTTCTTAAAAGCTATTGGATTTACAGGATTCCCACTAATAGTTGCATTCATAATAGTTGCAGCATTTATTAACTTATTTATGGGATCTGCATCAGCTAAATGGGCAATTCTTGCACCAGTATTCATACCTATGTTTATGAGACTTGGATACTCTCCAGAATTAACTCAAGCTATGTATAGAATAGGAGATTCTTCAACAAATATAATTTCTCCATTAATGTCATATTTCGCATTCATAGTTACTTATATGCAAAAATTTGATAAAGAAAGTGGAATGGGAACTCTAATTTCAACAATGTTACCTTACTCAATGGTATTCTTATGTGGATGGACAGTATTATTAATGATATTCTACTTCCTAGGATTACCTATTGGACCAGGAGCAACAATGCATTTTGTAATGTAATTATAAAATAAAAAATAATTTTTAGCTGACTGAGTGATTGGTCAGCTTTTTTATTTTTTAAAGAACTATAAATTAATTTTTTTATAAGATTTCTAGTGTGAAAATATAAAAAGAAAAAATAAATAAAAATAATTCTAAAATTTTGTAAGTGAAAAAGCTAAAGAAAACTGAGTAAAATATTTTTTGTGTTACTTAGTTTTTTTATTTATAAGAAAAAATATAAAATAATTTTTAGAAAAATTAAATTTATAAAATGATTTAAAATAGAAAAAGTAAAAAAAATAATATTAAAATTAAGAAAAATTTTAGTAATAAAAAGGTGATAAATAAATTATTTTTATGTAGTACCAAAAAGGTTGATTTAAATAAAAAAAGTACTGAGAAGAAAAATTTCTTTTCAGCACTTTTGTACAAATTGTTAAAAATACAACAGCCTTTTGGTAATATTAATATATTGGATTAAGCATATATTCTGTAATATCTCTAACTATTGCAGCAGTTTTTAAACTCTTATCATAGATAGGGTTGTATTCAACAATATCCACAGATGTTATGAAATAGTTTTTGAATAAGAATTTAAATGTTTTGAATATATCTTCTTCATCAAATCCGTTTTTAACTGGAGTACTTACTCCTGGTGCAAATTTAGGATTTAAAGAGTCTACGTCGAAACTTATATGAATATCAGAAACTTTTAAATAATCTCCAATTTCTTCAAGAACAGCATCAATACCTTTACGCATTACATCATCATAAGGAATAACTTTTACTCCAAGTTTTTCTATAACGTCGTACTCTCTTACGTCTATATCTCTAGCTCCAAGGATAATAACATTTTCAGGTTTTATTTTAGCCCCTTCAAAGTAGCAGTTAACCATATCAGAATTTCCTTCACCTTGTAAGAACGCTAAAGGCATTCCGTGGATATTTCCACTGATAGTAGTTTCTTCAGTATTCATATCAGCATGGGCATCAATCCAAATAACTCCAAGATTAGGATTAGACTTAGCAACTCCAGAAATAGTTCCTAAAGCGATAGAGTGGTCTCCTCCAATTGTTATAGGTCTATATCCGTCTTCAATAGCTTCATCTACAAGCTTAGCTATTTTTTCGCAAGTATTAAGAATTGTATTTTTATATTTCATCATAGGAATATTGAAGTCTTCTCTTTGTTTTTCAACATCAAGCATTTCAATTTCACCGAAAGTATCAGAGAAGTTTTCAACTAAAACATCAATACCAAACTCAATACCAGATTTGTTAGCTCCAAGATTTAAAGGAACTCCAAATATTCTATTTTTCATTTTTTCAGTATATAAGTACATAGCATCTTCATCTTCAATTATATTGATAAATTCAAGATTAGGATCTTCCATACCTTGTAAGTGAGTTTTTTGCTCACGAAGTTCTTCGATATAATCGATAACTTCTTTACTTATTCTTTCTCCAGGGATAATAATAGGGATACCAGGTGGATATGCCATTATCATCTCAGCACAAATTTTTCCTAAACTATCTTTGAATGGAACTTTTGAAGTTTCACTGTAAAAAGCTTCTCTTGGAATAAGTTCTTGCTCAGGGATAGCAGGTATTCTTGAGTTTTTAATTTTTTTGATTTCTTTAGTGTTAAAGTATCTGTCACTGATATCTTGAAGAGCTCTTATAAGAGTGTCAACACTTTCTTTTGTATCTCCAATAGTGATTAGTCCTAAAACGTTATAGAAATCAGCAAGTTCAACTTGAATATTATATTCATCAGTTAACATAGTCTCTAAATCAAAACCAGTGATTCCTAAAGCTTTTGCTGATACAGTTAATTTAGTTGGATCAAAAGCAAAAACTCCATCTCTTCCAACAATTTCCTCTCCAAAAGAGTACATACCAGCGATTTTATTTATTTCAGCTCTTGCATAGTTAGCAAGTTCGATAGTTTTACTTAAAAGTTCTCTTCCTTGAGTAGCAACCTGTCTTCTAGCACAGTCAAGAGATGCCATTAAAGGATAAGAAGGTGATGTTGTATGAAGTAAACTTAATATTTGTTGAACTCTTGTTGGATCAACTCTATCAGAATTTACATGTAATAAAGACATTTGAGTCATAGCACCTAAAATTTTGTGAGTACTTTGACAACAGATATCAGCACCAGCATCAACAGCAGACATAGGTAAATCTTCATGGAAATGTAAATGAGGTCCATGAGCTTCGTCAACTATTAAAGGAATATCGTGTCTATGAACGATAGCAGCTATTTTTTGAATATCAGTAGCTACTCCATAATATGTTGGGTTTATAATAAGAACTGCTTTTGCATCTGGGTGAAGTTCTAGCATTTTTTCTACTGTACTAGGTCTAACTCCGTGAGCAATTCCTAAATCATTATCTATAACAGGATTCATATAAACAGGTATTGCTCCAGCTAGAATAATACCAGCAGAAACTGATTTATGAACATTTCTAGGAATTAATATTTTTTCTCCAGCCTTTACAACTGAAAGAATCATGGCTTGAATAGCACCTGATGTACCATTGACAGCAAAAAAACTTTTCTTAACTCCATAGGCGTCAGCTGCTAATTCTTGAGCTTGCTTTATACAACTTTTTGGATGGTGTAATCCATCAACCATTTTAAAAATGGTAACATCAATTTTTAAAGGATTCTCTCCTATAAAATCAAAAAATTCTTTGTCCATTCCTTTACCTTGTTTGTGTCCAGGTACATGGAAAGGTGTAATATTTCTTTTTGCATATACATCTTTTAGTACTGTAAATAATGGTGTCAAATTTTGATCTAATTTTGCCATTCTTTTCTTTCTTACCTCCATTTTAATTTTTTTTATTCTGTGTTATAATTTTCTTACATTATAGTATTTTATGAATTTTTTTAGATTAAGTCAACAATTTTTTTTAAAAATTTATTTTGTTGTATGAAAAAGGAGAATTTAGATTGAGAAAAATTTTAGTTTTTTTATCAAATGGTGTCGAGATTTTAGAGTTAGCTCCTTTTATAGATGTATTTGGTTGGAATTCGGTTATTGGGGGTAAAAAAAATTTAATAGAGGTTGAAACCTTTTCTTTGAGGGAAAGTATAAATTGTACGTGGACATTACAAATAAAACCACAAATAATTATCTCAAATGAGGAAGAGATAGACATAGATCAGTACGAGGCTCTAGTTATTCCAGGTGGTTTTGGAATGGGTGGATTTTTTGTAGATGGAAAAAATTTAAAAATCCAAAATATTATTAAAAAATTTATTGAAAAGAAAAAAATTGTAATAGGGATTTGTACAGGAGCGATTTTATTAGGAGAGGCAGGAGTATTAAAAAATAAAAAGGCTACAACTTATTTTTTAGATAATGAAAGATATTTTAAGCAACTTAAAAATTTTGAAGCTCTTCCTGTAAAAGAGAGAATAGTAAGAGATGAAAATATTTTTACAACAGCCAATCCAGAATCAGCTTTGGAAATGGCATTTATTTTATTAAAGATTTTAACTGATGAAAAAAATATGAATTTGATCAGATTAAATATGGGGTATAATTAAAAAAAAGAGAGAAAATTAATAAAAGATATGATATACTATGTTTATAGAAAATAAATAAGAGAGGTGTTGTAATGGATAAATTAGAAAAAGAAAACTGCTGTTGTGGACACGATCATAAACACGATCATGATGAGTGTTGTGGAGGACATGAGCATCATCATGAGCACCATGAAGGATGTTGTTGTGGACACGATCACGAAGATAAAATAAATGAATTAAGAGAAAAATTAGCTGCTGAAAGAGCTAAAGGAAATACAAATACTGTTTCTGAAGGTAAAGTAGTAACAGTTGAATTTAAAGTATATGACAATGATACAAATGAATTATTAGAAGATACTAAAGAAGTAGGACCATTCTTCTACATTCAAGGAATGGGAGCTTTTGTTCCAAAAATTGAAGAAGTTTTAACAGGACAAAAAGCAGGATATAAAGATGTTGTAAATTTAACAATAGAAGAAGGATATGGAGAGCGTGACGAAGAGTTAGTTGTTGAAATGGACAGAAAAGACTTTGTTGAGTTTGAAGATATCTATGTTGGATTAGATTTTATAGCTGACTTAGAAGATGGAACAGAGCAATCTTTTGTTATAACAAAAGTTGAAGATGAAACTGTTACAGCTGATGGAAACCATCCATTTGCAGGAAGAAATGTAAGATTTGAAATAGAAGTTTTAGGTGTAAGAGAAGCAACAGATAAAGAATTAGAATTCGGAGAACCTTTATTCGAAGGATTTTAATTAAAAAATATAAAAAAGTAAGTTAAGGAGTAAGTAGGAATGAAAATTGCAGTAGGTTGCGATCACGGTGGATTTGAATTAAAAGAAAAAGTAAAAGCACATTTAGAAGGAAAAGGATATGAAGTTTTAGATTTAGGTTGTTATTCAACTGAGTCTGTAAACTATCCAGTATATGGAAAAGCAGTAGGAAGAGCTGTTGCAAATAAAGAAGTAGATTATGGAATAGTTATCTGTGGAACAGGAATAGGAATTTCAATAGCTGCTAACAAAGTTAAAGGGGTAAGAGCTGCTCTTTGTATGAATACAACAATGGCAAGACTTACTAGAGAACACAATGATGCTAACATTTTAGCTTTTGGTGCTAGAATGGTTGGAGATGTTTTAGCTCTTGAAATGGTAGATACTTTCTTAAATACAAAATTTGAAGGTGGAAGACATATAGCAAGAATAGAAATGATAGAAGAATAGAGATATTTTTTTATAGAAGGAGAATGAAATATGGCTACAATTTTTACAAAAATTATTAACAGAGAGATACCAGCAGAAATAGTATATGAAAATGATAAGGTTTTAGCTTTTAAGGATATAAATCCTCAAGCTCCTATTCATATATTAGTAGTACCTAAAAAAGAAATCCCAACTATTAATGATATAACTGAAGAAGATAGAGAGTTGATAGGAGAGATGTATTTAGCTATTGGAAAAATCGCAAAAGATTTAAATATAGCAGAAGAGGGGTACAGAGTTATCACTAACTGTAATGAATTTGGTGGACAAGAAGTGTTCCATATACATTTTCATTTATTAGGTGGAAAAAAACTAGGATCATTAGTTTAGAAAATCAAAAAAACTATTGACAAATATTTTTTTTGTTGTATAATTCATATTGAAATAAAGAATAGCAAAAATCGCTTGGTTTTATTTATAATTTTTAGTAACACAAATTATAATTAAGAAAAAAGCGGGGGACCCATTCTATTCGGTTAATTCCGTAGCTAACCTCGTCGTCTATAGACAGGGAGCTCTAATGTGTCCACAGGGTTTAGTGTGTAATGCCATTAGTCTTCTAATGGCATTTTTTTATTACGTGTTTATTAAAAAATGAGGTGATATTTACAATTTTAATTTTTAAAATTAAAATTAAAACCAATTAGGGGGACAAATGAAAAAAGAAGAAGCAACATCAAAAGTAATCAAAGAAACAAAATTTATTCATGCATTAATACCATTAATGTTCTTAATAATATCTTTAGGATATACATTGAGGTATACAGAAGCTTCTCCACATATTCCAATTATAATTTCAGGAATGTTAGCATCTTGTATAGCAATGTTTGTTTTAAATTATAAATGGGAAACAATACTTGAAGGGATTTTAGAAACGATAAAATCTTCAATGGAAGCAGCAATAATATTATTAATAATTGGAATGGTAGTCGGAAGTTGGATTATTTCTGGGGTTGTTCCTACTATGATCTATTATGGATTAAAAATAATGGCGCCAAGTATATTTTTACCGGCAACTGTTTTACTTTCTTTAATAGCAGCAATTGCAACAGGAAGTTCTTGGAGTACAGCAGCTACAATAGGGATAGCTTTAATGGGAGTAGGAGCTGGATTAGGAATTCCTGCACCTATAACAGTTGGAGCAATAATTTCAGGAGCTTATATGGGAGATAAACTTTCACCACTTTCAGATACAACAAACTTAGCTCCAGCTATGGCAGGAACAAATTTATTTGAACATATAAAATCAATGCTTTATACAACAATTCCATCTTTTGTTATAACAATGATACTATTTACAATGATGGGAATGAAATATTCTCAAATAGAGGTTGACGCATCTGTTTTAAATTCTATATTGACAACATTGACAAAAGAGTTTAATATAACACCATTTTTATTTATAGTTCCAATAATAACAATAGGGTTAGTTGTAAAAAGAGCTCCAGCTATACCATCACTTTTATTTGGAAGTTTAATCGGTGGAGTAGCAGCGATTATTTTTCAAGGAACAGCATTAAAAGATTTTATAACAGTTTTACAGATAGGATATGTTTCAAATTCAGGAAATGAAATGGTTGATGCTTTACTTACTCGTGGTGGAATGAATAGTATGATAAATACAGTGGCTCTTATTATCTGTTCTCTATTTTTAGGTGGAGTAATGGAAAGAACTGGAATGTTGAATGCAATAGCTATGAAAATATTAGGGATTGCAAATTCAACAGGAAATTTAATACTAGCAACTTTATTGACAGCTATCGCTGTAAATATGTTAGCAGCAGAACAATATCTTTCAATAGTAATAACAGGAAGAATATTTAAAGATGTTTATAGAGAAAAAAATCTTGACCCAGTTACTCTTTCAAGAGCTTTAGAAGATTCTGGAACAATGACATCTCCATTAATTCCTTGGAATACTTGTGGAGCTTATATGATAGCAACTTTAGGAATAGCTCCTTGGGTATATGTTCCATATTGTTTTATGAACCTAATCAGTCCAGTGATATCAGCTATATATGGATATACAGGATTTACAATAAAATATTTAAATCAAGAGGAAGTAAAAAAGCCAAATCTAAAACATATGTTTGCAACATTATTGAACATAGTAAAATAAATAAAAAATAGATTTAGAATTTAATTATAAACTTTATTTCTAATTAAAAAAATAGAAAAATAGTGAGTTTAGATTTATTTTTTTTAAAAGACAAAAACTATTGACAAATATTTTTTTTGATGTATAATTCATATTGAAATAAAGAATAGCAAAAATCGCTTAGTTTTATTTATAATTTTTTTAGTAACACAAATTATAATTAAGAAAAAAGCGGGGGACCCATTCTATTCGGTTAATTCCGTAGCTAACCTCGTCTGAATGTATAGACAGGGAGCTCTAATGTGTCCACAGGGTTTAGTGTGTAATGCCATTAGTCTTCTAATGGCATTTTTTTATTACGTGTTTATTAAAGAATGAGGTGATATTTATAATTTTAATTTAAAAAATTAAAATTAAACCAATCAGGGGGGAAAAAATGAAAAAAGAAGAAACAACAACAAAAGTAATTAAAGAAACAAAATTTGTTCACGCATTAATACCGTTATTATTTTTAATAATATCATTAGGTTATACTTTAAAGTATACCGAGGCTTCACCACATATTCCTATTATTATATCTGGAATAGTTGCTTCTTGGGTAGCTATGTTCGGATTAAATTATAAATGGGAAACAATACTTGAAGGGATTTTAGAAACGATAAAATCTTCAATGGAGGCAGCGATAATATTATTAATAATAGGAATGGTAGTTGGAAGTTGGATTATTTCTGGTGTTGTTCCTACTATGATTTTTTATGGATTAAAGATTATGAATCCAAGTATATTTTTACCAGCCACTGTATTACTTTCTTTTGTAGCAGCAGTTGCAACAGGAAATTCTTGGAGTGCAGCAGCTACAATAGGAATAGCTTTGATGGGAATAGGAGCAGGATTAGGAATACCAGCACCTATAACAGTGGGAGCTATAATTTCAGGAGCTTATATGGGGGATAAAATATCTCCTCTTTCAGACACAACAAACTTAGCTCCAGCTATGGCAGGATCAAAATTATTTGATCATATAAAATCAATGCTTTATACAACTATCCCATCTTTTATAATAAGCATGATAATTTTTACTGTTATGGGATTAAAATATTCTCAAGTTGAAGTAGATGCATCATCATTAAATTCAATTCTTGAAACATTGGTTTCAAATTTTAATATAACACCACTTTTATTTATAGTTCCAGCGATGACAATAGGACTAGTTATAAAAAAAGCTCCATCTATACCATCACTTTTATTTGGAAGTCTAATTGGAGGAGTAGCTGCAGTTGTTTTCCAAGGGACACCAGTAAAAGATTTTATAACAGTTTTACAGAGTGGATTTGTTTCTAATACAGGAAATGAAGTTGTAGATGGATTACTTACTCGTGGTGGAATGAACAGCATGATGGGAACAGTGGCTCTTATTATTTGTGCTTTATTTTTAGGTGGAGTAATGGAGAGAACAGGAATGTTAAATGCTGTTGCTAGAAAAATATTAAGCATAGCTAATTCAACAGGAAGTCTTATTTTTTCAACTTTACTTACAGCTTTTGCAGTAAATGTTTTAGCAGCAGAACAATATCTTTCAATAGTGATAACAGGAAGAATATTTAAAGATGTTTATAGAGAAAAAAATCTAGCTCCAGTGATGCTATCAAGAGCTTTAGAGGACTGTGGAACAATGACATCTCCATTAATTCCTTGGAATACTTGTGGAGCTTATATGATAGCAACTTTAGGAATAGCTCCTTGGGTATATGTTCCATATTGTTTTATGAATTTAATCAGTCCAGTAATTTCAGCTATCTATGGATTTACAGGAATTTCGATAAAATATCTGGATAAAGAGGAAACTAAAAAAGAAAAGACAAGTTTAAAATATATGTTTGCTACATTGCTAAATGTAGGAAAATAATAAAAAATAAAAAAGTTGAAAAGAGATAGATCTTTTCAACTTTTTTTATAAATAATTTAAAATTATATTTTTATTTTTTTATAAGCGAGAAAATTTTAATGTTTATAAATAAAATCTACTCCTAAATCAACTAATTCTTTTTCAGAAATCTCATTAGTTATTTTAAAAATAGTTTTGCTTTTTATATTTTTATCACTCTTTAAATTTTTTAAATCTTTTAAAGAACAAACCTCTACAAATTTAGGATCTAAATTTTCAATCAGATTTAAACTTGAAGAATCGATTTTTAATTCTTTAAAAAGCAGAGGAGAATCATCATCAAAGCAATTTAAAAAATCACTTATAGAATCCCAACCGCTGATTCCCTTTATCTCATAGATGAGGTTAGTAGAGGGAATATTAAAATTTGATATTAGATTTTTAACACTTTCAAAGAAAAAATCAGGGTCTTTAATATAATCAACTCTTAATGTATAGAATAATTTTTTTTCTGAAAATCCCTTTTCTAAAGCTAATTTATATGATTTTTCTTGAAGTTTTAATATAAAAAATTCAAATAAACCATTTTCATCTGCTAAGGAGTAAACCTCTTCACTACTAGAAAAACCAGTATTTGAAAAATTTTTAATTATTTTATATCCATAAATCTCTTTTGTTTTTAAATTAACAACTGGGATAAAATCAAATGTAACTTTATTTAGAAGTTCTCTAAAATTTAACTTTGTCATACATACCTCTTTATTATAAATTTAAATTTTTTAATTCTTTTATACTGTTTGTAAGAAGACTGAGGTCTATAAATTTGTATTCTTCTAAAGTTTCTTCAGGAATATTTTCAATAGAAATATCAGGTAATTTTTTTCCTATATTTAAAGCTCCTCTTATTAAATTTAAAGAGATATTATTTTCAGTGGTAAAGTCTTGAGAAACGATAATAGTTTTAAAAGGATTACTAGAATTTTCTATATTATAAATGATAGGATCACTTAATAATTTATGTCCTTTCAAAATACATTTGTAAACTTCAGCTAATACTCTACAAATATTTTCGTTTTCTAAGAACACAACATCATCAGTTTCTTTAAAAAGATTAAAAACTTTTTTATTATTTGTAACGATCGTAAATGACATATTAACCCCCTCTTTTTCTAAAAATAAATTTTTATATACATTAAAGTATACCACATAAATAGAAATAAATAAAAGAAAATTTAAAAAAAGTAATAAAGAAAAAATAAAAATTTAAAGTAAAATAAAAAATATTTATGTGTTAAAATAGTTCTTAAATATCTATTAAAGTATATTTTTGAAAAATATAAAAAAATAAAATAAAAAAATCAAAAAAAGTATTCCAAAAAATAATTATTTATGGTATCATTTAGTAAATTTTTTAAAAAACTAAGGAGAGAATGAGAAATGGAAAATTTTAATTTGTTGGTTCAAGATGTAAGTGGATTTGTTTGGAATAAGGTTTTGATATTATTACTTATCGGAACTGGGATATTTTTTACTGTTGTTTTAAAATTTATACAAGTGAGAAAATTTGGTGAAGGTTATAAAAGAGCAGTAAAGGGCGTTAACTTAAATGGTGAAAGTGCAGGAGCAGATGGAATGAGTTCTTTCCAATCTTTAGCGACAGCTATAGCTGCACAAGTAGGAACAGGAAACTTAGCTGGAGCTGCAACAGCTATAGCTGCTGGAGGACCTGGAGCAATATTCTGGATGTGGGTAAGTGCATTTTTTGGAATGGCAACAGTTTATGCTGAGGCAGTTTTAGGACAGCTTTATAAAAAAAGAGTTGATGGTGAGATTGTTGGAGGGCCAGCTTATTATATAAGTGAAGGTCTTGGAAAAAATAAATTCAGTAAGGGGTTAGCAGTATTTTTTGCTCTATCTTGTATCTTAGCACTTTCATTTATGGGAAACGCTGTACAAGCTAACTCAATAGCTTCAGCTTTTAGTAATGTTCTTTCAATAGAACCGATCTATGTGGGAATACCAATAGCAATTATTTCAGGATTTATATTCTGGGGTGGAACTCAAAGAATAGCATCATTTACAGAAAAAGTAGTACCTATAATGGCTGGATTATATGTTGGAGCTTCTCTATTGATAATAATATTTAATTTCTCTGAAATTATACCAGCTTTTAAAATGATAATAACAGGAGCTTTTAGTCCTGAGTCAGTACTTGGTGGGGCTGCAGGTATAACTGTTAAGGAAGCAATAAGATTTGGAGTTGCAAGAGGATTATTCTCTAACGAAGCTGGAATGGGATCAACTCCTCATGCTCATGCAGTAGCAAAAGTTGATGATCCAAGTCACCAAGGAGCTGTTGCAATAATAACTGTATTTATAGATACTTTTGTTGTATTAAACTGTACTGCCTTTGTTATTATAATAACTGGTGGAGTAGGAAGTGGATTAACAGGAATAACTTTAACTCAGTTTGCATTTAATAAAATTTTAGGATCTTATGGAGGAATATTTATAGCTGTTTGTTTATTCTTCTTTGCCCTTTCAACTATTATTGGTTGGTACTACTTTGGAGTTGCTAATATAAAATACCTATTTGGTGAAAAGGGAATGAATCCATATAGATTAATAGTAATATTATTTATAATTTTAGGTTCAATGGCAAAAGTAGATTTAGTTTGGAACTTATCAGATTTATTTAATGGATTGATGGCAATACCAAACTTAATAGCAATACTTGCATTATTTAAGCTTGTAAAAGAAGTAGCGTTTGTTGCAGACAAAAATAAAGAATAAAAATCTTATGGACAAAATAAAAAAAATATGATAATATTAGTTTAGGTTATACAACTGACGGAAGTGGAACTGACCACAGGGAGTATAACTATTAAGTAGCCGACCGTCTGGGCAAATAAGCCTAGTCTGTCGGCTTTTTTTAGATTTTATAGAAAATTAGGAGGAGATGTTAATGAAAACAGATATCCAAATAGCACAAGAAGCAACATTATTACCTATAAGCAAGATTGCAGAAAAAATAGGACTTACAGAAAATGACTATGAAATGTATGGAAAATATAAAGCAAAAGTAGATTTCAATCTACTTAATAGATTATCTGATAAAAAAGACGGAAAATTAATTTTAGTAACAGCAATAACACCAACACCAGCTGGAGAAGGAAAATCAACAGTTACAGTAGGGTTGACACAGGCTCTAAATAAAATGGGGTATAGTTCAATAGCTGCTTTAAGAGAACCATCTCTTGGACCAGTATTTGGAATGAAAGGTGGAGCAACTGGTGGAGGACATTCGCAAGTAGTTCCTATGGAAGAGATAAACTTACATTTTACAGGGGATTTACATGCTATAGGTGTTGCACATAATTTAATATCAGCAGTGATAGACAACCATATTAAGTTTGGAAATAAATTAAATATAGATATAACAAGAATAACTTGGAAAAGAGTTTTAGATATGAATGATAGATCTTTAAGAAATATCGTTATAGGACTTGGTGGTTCAGCATCTGGAATTCCTAGAGAAAATTCTTTCCAAATAACAGTTGCATCAGAGATAATGGCAACTTTATGTCTAGCAAACTCTTTAAAAGATTTAAAAGAAAAAATAGCTAAAATTATATTTGGTTATGATGTAAATGGAAAACCTCTTACAGTAGCAGATTTAAATATTACAGGTGCTGTAACTGCACTATTAAAAGATGCTATAAAACCAAACTTAGTTCAAACTTTAGAGAATACTCCAGTATTTATTCACGGAGGACCTTTTGCTAATATAGCTCACGGATGTAACTCACTTATAGCTACAAAAATGGCTTTAAAATTAAGTGATTATGCAATAACAGAGGCAGGATTTGCAGCAGATTTAGGAGCTGAAAAATTCTTAGATATAAAATGTAGACAAGGAAATCTTTCTCCTGACTGTGTAGTAATAGTTGCTACAGTAAGAGCTTTAAAACATCACGGTGGAGCAAAAGATTTGGGAGTTGAAAACTTAGAAGCTTTATCAAAAGGGCTTGAAAACTTAGATAAACATATTGAAAATATGAAAAAATATAATTTACCAGTTGTAGTGGCAATGAATAGATTTTTAACTGACACAGAGGCTGAGTTTGATTTAATAAGAAATAGATGTAGGGAGCAAGGAGTTCCGGTAGCTTTATGTGATGTTTGGGCACAAGGTGGAGAAGGTGGAATTGAATTAGCTAAACTTGTACTAAATGAAGTAGAAAATAAAAAATCTCAATACAAACCTCTTTACGAATTATCAAAATCACCAAAAGAAAAAATTGAAACAATAGTTAAAGAGATTTATGGTGGAGTTGGAGTAACATTCTCAGCAAAAGCTAAAAAAATGTTAACTTTCTTAGAGGAAAATGGATATAATGACTTACCTATTTGTATGTCAAAAACTCAAAAATCTTTATCAGATAAAGCTAATCTTTTAGGAAGACCAAGTGGATTTACTGTTGAGATAAATGAAATTAGAATAGCAGCAGGAGCAGGATTTATAATAGCTATGGCAGGAGATATAATTGATATGCCAGGATTACCAAAAGTTCCAGCAGCTGAAATGATAGATATTGATGAGTTTGGAAAAATTTCAGGATTATTCTAAGATAATAAAAAATTAAAAAAATAATTTAAAAGGAGCTGTTGTAGATTTATAATTTTAATTATAGATTTGCTCAGCTTTTTTTAATTATTATTTAACAAAAGAATAGAAAAAATAAAATAAAAAAAAGGCTCAGTCAAAAACTGAACCTTTTGGTGATTAGCTATGCTTATAATGAGAATTACTCTCCTGCAGAGATAGCTCCAACTGGACATCCACCAGCACAAGCACCACAGTCAATGCAAGCGTCTCCTATAGTGAATTTTCCATTGTCGTTAGCTGATATTGCTCCTACTGGGCAAGTTGCTTCACAAGCTCCGCATCCAACACAAGTATCTTGATCTATTACGTGCATAATCATTCCTCCTATTTTTTCTTTTAAAAAATTATTAATTGTTTTACTAGTGATATGTTTAGTATACATTAACTTTTATTTTTTGTCAAGAGTTTTTTTGAAAAAATGTTTTAATATGAAACAAGAAAATTTTGATAGACAAAATATTTTTTATTTTATAGTTTTCAAGGGTTAAAATTGAAAAAACAAAAAATATTGATAAAATATATAGTAGTCAAAATAATATTTAGTTCTGAAAAAGAACATAGAAATAATAGAGATTTTAATAAGTGTTTGCTATATTTTAATCTTTATTATATAATAGAAAAAACTGAATGTACAAAAAGAAAATAAAGGAAAAATAATGGAAGCAGAAGCATTAAAATTATTAAAAAAAATATATGGATATAATTCTTTTAGAAAAGGACAAAATTATATAATAAAAAGTATATTATCAAAAAGAGATACTTTGGGAATAATGTCAACAGGTGGAGGAAAGTCTATCTGCTATCAGATTCCTGCTTTAATGTTTCAAGGGATCGGAATAGTTATATCTCCACTTATTTCTCTTATGAAAGATCAGGTAGACAGTTTAAAAATTTTAGGTATAAATGGCGTATATATTAATTCATCACTGACAAAAGAGGAATATAAAAATGCTATTGTAGAATTAAGAAGTGGTCGGGTAAAACTTTTATATCTTGCACCAGAGAGAATAACAAATGAAAAATTTATAAATTTTATAAAAGGATTAAAGATATCTTTTATAGCTGTTGACGAAGCTCACTGTATATCACAATGGGGTCACGATTTTAGAAAAAGTTATTTAGAGATTCCAAAATTTGTAAAGGCTCTTGGGGTAAAGATACCTATATTAGCTCTTACTGCAACAGCTACTCCAAAAGTAATGAAGGATATAGAGACTCTTTTAGAGATGGAAAATCCATATAGATATATTGATGGATTTGATAGGGAAAATATATTTTTTAAAGTAGAAAAAGTAGATGAGTCAATAATAAAAAATCCAGATATAATTATTAGTAAATATATAAGAAAACATAAAAATATGTCAGGAATAATATATGCTAGCACTAGAAAAGAGGTTGATGCTCTATATAGTTATTTAAAAGATGTGAAAAATTATAATGTTGGAAAATATCATGCTGGACTTACTCAAGAAGAGAGAAAAAAGGCTCAAGAGGATTTTCTAAATGATAATATAACTATAATGGTAGCAACAAATGCTTTTGGAATGGGGATAGATAAATCCAATGTACGTTTTGTAATTCATAAAAATATTCCTAAGGATTTGGAAAGCTATTATCAGGAAGCTGGAAGGGCTGGAAGAGACGGATTACCAAGTGAAGCGATATTATTATTTGATGAAAAAGATATAGTGACACAGGAATTTTTTATAGATAGTAACGAAGAAACAACAGACAGTCAAAGAAGAATAAAGAGAGAAAAGCTTGATGATATGGTAAGATATGCAAATCTTACAAGTTGTTATAGAGAGTTTATTTTAAAATATTTTGGCGATAAGAGGATAAAAAATTACTGTGGAAACTGTGGAAATTGTAGAGAGGTTAAAGATGTAGAAGATTTAACTACTGAAACTAAGATGGTTATATCTTGTATAGGGAGAGCCAAAGAAAAAATAGGGATATCTACTCTAGTAAATATTTTACTTGGAAAGGCTGATACAAAAATAGAGAGAAAAGGTTTAAAGGAACTTTCAACTTTTGGAATAATGAAAGAAAGAGATCAAAAGTGGTTGGAGGAATTTATAAACTTTTTGATATTGGAAAATTATATAGAACTTACAGCTGGAAGTTATCCAACTGTACAATTAAATAAAAATTCTTTTGAAGTTTTAAAAGATGTTAAAAAAATTCAAAGAAAATCTAATGAGGTTATAACTTTTGAATATTATGAAAATGCTCTATTTAAAAAATTGAATGCTTTAAGAAAATCAATAGCTATGAAGGAAAATGTAGCTCCGTATATAATATTTTCAGATACAACGCTTTTTGAAATGACAGAGAAAAAACCAAGAAATCGTTGGGAGATGTTAAAAATAAAAGGTGTGGGAAATCAGAAGTTTAAAAATTATGGAGAGGAATTTTTAAATATTATAAATGAATTTTCTAAAGAGGATTTAGAAATTTTAAAAATAGAAAATTATGTTGATGAAAAATACTTAGAAATGGAGAAAATAGAAAACTTAAAGAAAGATTTAAGAATAAATATAGACACTCAAATTTTAAAAGATTTACTAATAAAAAATTTATTTTCTTAAAATTTAAACTTTTTTAAGAAAAGTGTAGTCTATAAAGTATAACGATAAACACATTGTTATAATAAATTTCTCTCCCCAAAAGAAATAAATAGAAATCCACTTCTGTTAAAAGAAGTGGATTTTTATTTTTTTGTTATATAAGGATAATTTATAATATAAAAAAGTATTGAAAAAATAAAAAAATTGAACTATACTTAAAATACGAGTATTTATTTAATCTTAAATAGAGAATAAAAATAAGAGAATATTTTAAAATTTAGGGGGAAAATTATGGACAAGATTGATTTAGGAATTTTAAAATTTAAGGAAGGAGAATATAGTCCTAAAATAGAAAATGGAAAAGATTATGATACATCTATTTTTAAAAAAATATATAAAAATGCTTTTATTACCTTAAATGAAATATTAAAAAATTCAAAAACTTCAGAAGAACAAAATAATATAATTGCTTTTATAGGTGAAAGAGGGAGTGGAAAAACATCTGTTTTAAAGTCCTTTGAAAATATATTACTAAGTTTTAAAGATAATAAAGATTTTTTTGAAAAATTTATAAAGAGTGAGGACTTAAATATAACAAACTATGATTATAAAACTATTCAAATTATAGATCCATCATTCTTTACAGCAAAATCAAATATTTTAGAATTAGTAATTGCTCGTCTTTTCAAAGAAGTTAAGGAAGAAATAAAAAAAAGAGATTGTAATGAAGGTAATTATAAATTAGAAGAAGAAAGGGAATTATTACTATTATTTAAAAAAATATATAAAAATATATCAATTATTGAAAGTAACTATGATTTTGATGGAGAAAATTATGAAAAATTAATTGATTTATCAGCAAGTGTTGATTTAAAAGAAGATATAAAAAAATTGATTAATAATTATTTACAATTTATGTTTAAGAGTGAAAAAGAAAAAAAACTTATTATCAAGATAGATGATATTGATTTAAATATAAGATATGCTTATGAAATGGTTGAACAGATTAGAAAATATTTAAGTCAAGAAAATATTATAATATTAATGGCAGTAAAATTAGAACAACTAGAACAAATAATAAAACTTAA
>NZ_JARHZE010000013.1 GCF_029258315.1 Fusobacterium sp.
ATTAGTAAAATTTCTAATAATTTTCTTTTTTTAAAAGGAAAAATTTTGTATAATAGACAAAAGCTCACGATAATTTTAACTTATAAAGGAGGGAACATATGGCTTTTGATATTGATACTTATAACAATGTGGATTTTGACAGTAAAACAAAGATATTTTTTGATGATTTAGAGAGATACCTTTCTAACGAAGATGATTTTATAGCAAATCTTGCTAATACCTCTGCTTTTATTTCTGCTTTTTTTGAAGATATAAATTGGAGTGGTTTTTATCTTCTAAAAAATAATCAGCTTGTACTTGGACCATTTTGTGGAATGCCTGCAACTACAAGGATAGATATTGGAAAAGGTGTATGTGGTACAGCTTTTGAAAAAGGGGAAACTTTGGTTGTGGACAATGTTTGCCAATTCCCCGGACATATTGCCTGTGATATTCGTTCTAAATCAGAGGTTGTTATCCCTCTTATTAAAAATGGTAAAAAATATGGTGTCCTTGATATTGATAGTGGGGTTTATTCAAGATTTTCAGATAAAGAGGTTAAAATTTTAGAGAAAGTCCTAGATATTTTATATAAATATACAGACTTTGAAAATAGATAGATTTTAAATTATTTAAATTTTTTAGAATAATTTGGTAAAATAAAAAAGCTAAGCCTTTTTAACTTAGCTAAAATACAACTAAATGATAGTGGGGAAAAATCTTCCCCACTAATTTTTTTAGATAATTCTCTTTAATTTTTTCAAACCTTTATCCAACTATTGACTGATACTTTCAACCTTATTTTGTAATTTTTTAAATATTTTTGTAGCCTTGCTTTCTAATTTTTTAATTTCTTCTCTATCTTTATCAGTTATTTTTTTATTTAGTTTTTCAGATATTATTTGATATTCTATCTCTATTGAAAGGTCTACCAACGCATTTATGCCCTCATCATTATATTTAACCATTTCCTTATCTAGCCAATCTAAAGATTCATTTATATCTTTTAGATAACTTCTATCTTCAAAGTCTAAATCAAACATTATACCATCTGAAAAATATTTCACTCTACCATCTGGATAATATTTTATTGTATAATCTGAATTTTTTAATACCTCTTTTTCATCAAATCTTTTAGTTTCTGACTCTACTGCCTCTTCCTTTTGAACATTAGTATATCCACATCTCATTGCTATTTCGTGTAATGCTGAAGCTAATTCCAACTCTTCTTCTGAAATTATTCTATTTGTTTTTTTATCAAAGGTAGTAATCTTGTCACTTCCAGTTTCTATATAATCTCCATTTTTTCTTGTTTCAATTTTTATTTTTATATTATCATTTGAAGCAATTAAAATTTTTCCGTCCTTTGTTTTACCCTCTACAATCCAAGTTGCAGGTTTTATATCTTCTGGTAAAACAACATTTGCCTGTCTTAAAAAACGTTTAACATCTTGATTTGCCTCTAAGCTCATCATAAATAATAATTTTTTATCCAAGCAAAAATTATCTTTATTCAGTTGATACATCTCACCAAATTTAATACTATCATTTACATATTGTTCAATTGTTTGTCCATTTGAAAAGGACATATTTTTTACTGTATCTATATAGTCCTCATCACTAGCACACCCTACTAATAGTAACATCATTCCAAGTATAAAAGTTGCAATTTTTTTCATATTTACCCCCTCCTTAACTTGTTCTATAATTAATTATAGTACTTTATTTTGGAAAAAACAACTATAATTAGATTTTTTATTATAAATAAAATCTTATATTTTTTAATCTTAATAAAAATAAAGTAATAAAAGTTTTAGATAAAATTTAATTAGCTTTTATAATTTAAAATTTAGTATAAATAATTATCTTGTATTTATTTAAATTTTTTATTTTATAAAAAAATTATAAGGAAAATTTTTCTCCTAGTTTAATTAAATATTAGTAAAAAAGAGCTGGTATTATTCAGCTCTTAATTTTTTATAATATAAAGTTATTAATTGTAGGGAAAATTGTTCCCACTTACTTTATAAAGATTTTTAACTATTTTTAATTTATTTTTATTTATTAAATCTTATATCCATAGTTAATTAATAAATTATTTGCTTTTTTATAGGGAAGATTTTTCCCCACAAATAAAATTAACCCTCTAACTTTTAATAATTTCTTTTCATAGCAATTCTTAATCTTTCAGCTAATCTATCAAATGTTTTTATAGCTTTTTCTTCCAACTCCTCTAGCTGTTTTTTCTCCTCGTCAGATATATTTTTATTTAATTTTTCAGCTATTAACATATGCTCTATTTTAATTGCATATTTTACCAACTCTTTTAAAACACTCTCTTCTTGAAAATCCTCTAATTTTTCATCTACATTTTGTTCCAAATCTTTTAAAGATAAAGTTATATCTCTTATATAGCTCTCATCACTTAAAAATAGTTCCAATACAACAGACTCTGTAATATATTTTACTCTACCACTTGGATAAAAGTTTACCCTACCAAGTGGATACTCTGGCGTTGGAGCAGTTAATGTTTCTAACAGCTTTTCTGTATCAAATTTTTTTCTGTCCAATTTTCCCTTTTCCTCAATATTAATCACAGGGTACTCATCTTTTTTTGCTATTCTATACAGTTCTGAGGCTAATTTCAAATCTTCTGTTGGTATAACTTTATCTGTTTTTTTATCAATGATAGTAATTTCATCACTTTTTATATACCCATCTTTTTTTATTATCTCTATTTTTGCAGTTACATAGTCATTTGAAGCAACTAAAACTTTTTTCCCTTTTCTCTCAACACCCCAAGTTACCTCTCCTATACCTTCTGGTAAAATAGTTTCACTATTTCTTAAAAGCCAATTTACAATTCTAGATGATTCAAAGTCCAATTTCTCCAATAAAACCTTATCTAAATATGGATTATCCTTATTTAAAGCATATATTTCACCTACTTTAATTTTATCAATCACATATTCTTCCACTGTTTCACC
>NZ_JARHZE010000107.1 GCF_029258315.1 Fusobacterium sp.
CCACTCATTCCACTTTCTGCGATCACTTGTCCTTGACTTATTTTTTGACCTTTTTTTACAAGGATTTTATTTAGATGTGCATATCTTGTTTCATATCCATCGGAATGCTTTATCTTAATTAAATTTCCATATCCACCAGCTACTCCAACAAAAGTTACTGTTCCTGCTTTAGAGGCTGATACAGGTATGTATCTTGCCACTAAGTCTACACCTGAATGAAGAATATATCTTTTTAATACTGGATGGAATCTATTTCCATATGGACTTGTGATCCCTTTATATTTCACTGGCATTTTAAAATTTTCTCCACTAACCACAGGAAGAGATTTTAAAGATGGATCTTTTAAAAATATTTCTTGTCCTATTTGTAATGTATCTCCAGATATATTATTATATTTTCTTATAGTATCTACATCAACTTTATATTTTATTGAGATATCATAAAGACTATCTCCTGTTTTTACAGTATAATATATTCCATTAACTGAAGGGAATATTAATTTTTGTCCAATTTGAAGGTTTGTAGTTACCTTTGGATTATTTGCTTTGATGATTGATAAGCTCTGTGAAAATTTTTCAGAAAGGTTTAATAAAGCATCTCCCTCTTTAACTATATAGGTTTGTTTTTCTACCATATTAGTTTTTAATGGTTCAACTTTTTCCTCTGTTTTAATACTGTTCTCTGATTTTACATTTTCAACAACATTTTCTTTTGAAATATTATCCTCTATCTTTTTTTCTTCTGCTTTAAGTTGATTTAAAAAAGATTTATCTTTTAAATTGTAGTTCTTTTTTATTGTATAATAGTTTCTACTTAAAACCATAAAAACATCATCTAAATCATCTTTTTCTTCACTTTGATAATATTCTGTAAAATTAGATGTATTAACTACCTCTTTACTAAATGGTTTTAGACATGAGTTTATAATAAATAAATTTATTATTGCAAAAATTCCTAATACTACAACAACATCTTTGTTTCTTTTTAACTTTTCAAATTGATTAGAATTTTTTAATGCTTTTGCTATTGTTTCTTTCTTTAAATCCATTTAATTAAATTCTCCTTCCTATTTTTCAGTTGAGCTTTTTAAATATTTTTCAATCATTTCATTGTTTGTTTTTGTGGACTTTATTTCATTGATGAGATATTTCGTAGCTCCAGCTTTATCAAGCCCTGCTAAATATCTTCTAAAATTCCATATCACTGGTAATTTTTTCTTATCTATTAAAAGTTCCTCTTTTCTTGTTCCTGATTTTTGAATATCAATAGCTGGATATATTCTAAGTTCTGCTAAAGTTCTATCTAAATGTATCTCCATATTTCCAGTTCCCTTAAACTCTTCATAAATAATATCATCCATTTTACTTCCTGTATCAACAAGTGCAGTAGCTATAATTGTTAAACTACCACCATTTTTTATATTTCTTGCTGCTCCAAAAAAGTTTTTAGGATAGTAAAGAGCACTCGGATCTATTCCTCCAGAGATTAATTTTCCACTAGAAGGAACCACTATATTATAAGCTCTTGCTAATCTTGTAAGAGAATCCATTAAAATAACAACATCTTCACCATTTTCTACTTTTATCTTAGCTTTTTCTAAAATTTCCTCTGTTACTCTTATATGATTTTTAGGATCTTCGTCAAATGTAGAGTAATAAACCTCTGCACCTTTAACATTTTCCTTTATATCTGTTACCTCTTCTGGCCTTTCATCTATAAGTAAAATCCAAACATCTACATCTTTATAATTTTCAATAATAGAGTTTGCTATCCTACTTATAAGAATTGTCTTCCCTGCTTTTGGTGGGGCCACTATAAGTCCTCTCTGCCCTTTCCCAATAGGAGAGATCATATCTATTATTCTTCCTGAAATATTTGAAGAATCTGTTTCTAAAATTAAATTTTCAGTTGGATAGTAAGGTGTTAGCTCTTCAAAAGGAACTCTTGCCTCAGCTTTTTCTGTTGAATCATTATTAACAAATAAAACTTTTCGAAGAGCATAGTTTTTTTCATCATCTTTTGGTTTTCTAACTACCCCAACAACACTATCCTTTGGTCTTAATTTAAATTTTTTTATTTGAGAAAGTGAAATATAGATATCTTTCTTTCCTTCTACTGTAGTATCTCTTAAAAATCCGTATCCATCTCCCATAATATCCAAGATTCCCCCAGCAATTGTAAGGTCATCTGAATTTTTAAAATGTTCCTCTAATATATTAATTATTTCATTTTTCTTTTTACCTGCAATATTTTCTATTTCTAGCTGTTTACAGATTTCTATAAGTTCCCTTAGTAGAAATTTATCAAATTCCATCTTACTCCTCCAAAAATTATTTGACTAGTTCTCCATATAAAGTCCAAGTCTTACATTGAGTTATTTTTACATCTACAAAATGACCCTCTAAGCTCTTATCCCCTTCAAATAAAACTATTTTATTTGTTGAAGTTCTACTGCTTAAAACATCTTTATTCTTTTTACTAGGTCCTTCTACTAAAACTCTCTCTACTTTTCCTTCATAAGTTTCACTTATCTCTTTAGAAATTTCTGTTTGAAGAGCAATAAGTCTTTGAAGTCTATCGTGTTTTACCTCATCACTTAATTGTCCATCCATAGTAGCTGCTTTTGTTCCCTGTCTAATAGAATACATAAACATAAATGCTGTATCATATTTAGCTTTTCTTACAACATCTAATGTATCTTGGAAATCTTCCTCTGTTTCTTGAGGGAATCCTACTATAATATCAGTAGTAATTGCTATATCAGGTATTCTAGTTTTTATTTTTTCAATTAAGTTTAAATATTTTTCTTTTGTATATCCTCTGTTCATAAGTTTTAAAACATTGCTTGAACCAGATTGTAGAGGTATGTGGATACTTCTAGCTATTTTTGGATTATTTGCTATAACTTCAATTACATCATCTGTAAAATCTCTTGGATGTGGAGAAACAAATCTTATTAAGAAATCTCCCTCTATATCACATAAACTTTGTAATAGGTTTGCAAAAGTTTCCTTTTCACTTAGCCCTCTTCCATATGAATTTACATTTTGAGCTAAAAGCATAATTTCTTTATACCCTTTCTTTACAAATTCCTTTGTTTGCTCAACAATTTCATTCATAGGAACATATCTTTCTCTACCTCTAACATAAGGAACTATACAATAAGTACAGAAGTTATTACATCCATAACCAATTGATATTGATGCTGTTATTTTATTGTCAAAATCAGCATCTATTCTTGGTGGAAGTTCATCTTCATAATCAGTTAAAATAACGTGTTTAACTTTTTTATTGTTCTCTATATCATCTAAAGCCTCTGGTATTCTTCCAATATTTTGGTTCCCCATTATAATATCAATATATGGGAATTTTTCTAAAAGTTTTTTTCCTTGCTCTTGAGCAAAACATCCAGTGATTATAACTTTAGTTCCTCTATTATCTCTAGCTCTTTTTAAATCTCCTAACTTTCCATAAATTTGTGTTGCAGCACCCTCTCTAACTGTACAAGTATTTAAAAATACCACATCACTTTCATCTATATTATCAGTCATATTATAATCTAAGTTTTCCATTATTTTTCTTATTTTTGCACTTTCATTAACATTCATTTGGCAACCATAAGTTATAACTGTTGCGTTTTTTTTCATTTTACCTCCATATTTTTTTTATTATCTTGAAAATTATAACACGATTTACCCTTTTTTTCAATATTTTCTGTTATTTAAATATCTCTCCAGCCTCTAGATACCAAAGCAATAAATCCATATTATCCATAGGAATAGATACTTCTTCACAAAACTTTTTCATCTTGTCCTCTATCTCTAAATAGGTTTTTTTATTTAAAGTTTTAGGTATCTCTTCTATTACCTGAAGTCTTACTAAATTTTTTAAAATGTGTCTATCTAATATTGCTACTTCTTGTCCAAAACCAACATTTCTTAAAAAATGTCCAGCCTCTTTCCAAGACATACCTTTTATATTTTCTACTATCCAATTTCTTCTCTCTTGTACAGTTGGCATTTTTTCAAAGAAATCTTTTGTTATAATCTTTCCATCCTTGTCAGTCATCTGATTTCTAAG
>NZ_JARHZE010000090.1 GCF_029258315.1 Fusobacterium sp.
ATAGTAATTTATTTTTAAGGAGGTAATATTTTGAAAAAAATATCTTTATTATTTATGTTAATTTCATCTTTTGTTTTTGCTAAACCAGAGGAGGTAATAGGAAAATGGATCACAGAAAAATCTGAAACAGGGAATCAAATAATAGTTGAGATATATGAAACATCAGATAACAAATATAATGGAAGAGTAGTTGAACTTACAATGCCAGTATATACAGAGGGAGAACATAAAGGAAAAGAGAAGATGGATTTAGCTAATCCAGATGAAAATTTAAAAAGTCGTACATTGAGAGGAATAGATTTTGTAAGTGGTTTTGATTATTCTGAAAAAGATGATAAATTTGAGAATGGAAAAATCTATAATCCAATCAATGGAAAAACTTATAATAGCTATATGAAACTTCAAGAGGATGGAAGATTATTAGTAAAAGGATCAATTGATAAAAAAGGACTTATAGGAAAAAAGCAATATTGGACAAGATATTAAAAATAGTAGGGTAGGTTGACAATATCTGTTAAATAAGTTATACTGAAATACATTTAATTTTTTTGAAAAGAGGTGCTTGTATGAATTTTTATGAATTAGCAGAGAGAAGATATTCTTGCCGTAAATTTACAGATAAAAAAGTTGAGAAGGAATTGATTGAAAAAATAATTGAAACCGCTTTAAAGTCACCAACAGCTGTAAATTTTCAACCATTTAAAATATTTATGATGGAATCAGAAGAAGCTAAAGAAAATATAAAAAAAGTAACAGACTTTACTTTTGGGGCAAATTCTTTTTTAGTACTTGGATCTAAAAGAGAGGAAGGTTGGGTTCGTTCTTTTGATAAATATAACTTTGCAGATGTAGATGCAGGTATAGTAGGAACTCATATAATGTTACAAGCTTGTGATTTAGGACTTGATACAACTTGGGTAGGACATTTTAAACCAGAACTTTTAAAAGAGCTTTGTCCAGCAATGAAAGATTATCATTTAATTGCAATTTTTCCAATTGGATATGCAGATACTTCAGTGAAACAAGGACAACCAGCAGGGCAACATTACAAGATGAGAACAAAAGAGGAAGTTCTTGAAGTTCTTTAATAAAAAGTTTAAATAAGGTACAGGGATTTTCCCTGTATTTTTTTTACAAAAAATTTAAATTATCAGAGTTGTACGAACAAATTTTAAAATAATATTTTATATAAAACTAATAAAAGATAAGTAATAACTTTTTAAGAAAGAACAAAGAATAAAAATAATTGTTATCTATACAAAAATATTATTTAGTAGTATTATTATCTACAAATAAAAATATTAAGGAGGAACAAGAGATGAAAAGATTAGGGATAGCAATATTATTACTTTCTACAATGGCAATGGGACAAGAGGTAAAAAATTCCAACAAAATAAAAATAGGGATTACACAAATTATGGAACACCAAGCATTAGATTTGGCAAGAGTAGGATTTGAAAAAGCATTAAAAGAAAATGGATATGAAGAAGTACAAATAGATTATCAAAATGCTCAAGGGGATTTTAACACTTCTCAAATGATAGCAAATTCATTTGTACAAAATAAAAAAGATTTGATATATGCAATATCTACACCAAGTGCACAATCAGCTTATAATGCTACTAAAGAAATACCAATATTAATAACAGCAGTAACAGACCAAAAAGCTGCAGGACTTACAGGAGAAAATATTACAGGAACAAGTGATGCTACACCTATTTCTAAACAGCTTGAAACAATTATAAAAATTTTACCTAAGACTAAAAAAATAGGGATAATTTATAATACAAGTGAACAAAATTCACAGGTACAAGTAGCTAATGCAAAAGAAGAAAGTAAAAAATTGGGATTAGAAATAATTGAGGTAGGAGCAACAAATATAAATGAAGTGGCAATGGGATTAGATTCATTACTAGAAAAAGTTGATGTTTTATATACTCCAACAGATAATTTGGTAGTATCAGCTACACCATTAGTTTTAGATAAAGCTAATAAAAAAAATATTCCAGTGATTGGTTGTATAGAAGATCAAGTTGTACAAGGAGCTTTAATAACAAATACAATAGATTATGAAAAATTAGGTTATCAAACAGGAAAGATAGCTATAAAAGTTTTAGAGGGAGAAGAAGCTAAAAATATTCCAGTTGAAACATTGAAAGATACTCAAATTATAGTTAATAAAAAAATGGCAGAAAAATATAAAGTAGATTTAACAACAGAGGCTTTAAAAGGAGCTAAGATATACTAAGAGAGGTTGAGAAATATGTTATTAGGAACAATAGAACAAAGTTTTATATTTGCAATAATGGTATTAGGAGTTTATATTTCATATAAAATATTAGATTTTCCAGATATGACAGTGGATGGAAGTTTTCCATTAGGGGCAGCAGTAAGTGCTTCTCTTATAATAAAAGGAATGAATCCATTATTGGCTTTGTTTTTAGCTATGTTAGCTGGAGCAGTAGCAGGATTAATAACTGGAATAATTCATGTTAAATTAAAAATAACTAATTTATTAGCAGGGATTATAGTGATGACAGGATTATACAGTGTTAATTTAAGAATAATGGGAAAGTCAAATATTCCTTTATTTATGGCAAAACATTTATTTAATGGGCAATTATCTTCAATAGCAATTATAATAATATTTTTATTAGCAGTTAAATTAGCTGTTGATTTTCTACTAAAAACAAAATTTGGTTTTGTATTAAAAGCTTTAGGAGATAATGAGAGTCTTATCACATCTTTAGGAATTAATGAAAATAATTTGAAATTTTATGGACTTATGATAGCAAATAGTTTAGTTGCTCTATCTGGTGGAATATTAGCACAGTATCAAGGATTTGCTGATGTAGGAATGGGGACAGGAACTATTATAACAGGACTTGCTTCAATAATAATAGGAGATGCAGTAATAGGAAAAAGAAAAATTATAAAGCCTACATCAATGGTAATATTAGGTACGATGCTTTATAAAATTATTATAGCTCTATCTTTAAAATTAGGAATGAGTGCTAGTGATTTAAAACTTGTAACATCTATTTTGGTTGTAATAATAATATATTTAAAAGTAAAAAAAGATTCTTTAAAAAAGGGGGGAGTTGCAAATGCTTAATATAAATTCTATTGAAAAAAGTTTTGTTACAGAATTAGGAACAGTGAAGAAAGTGTTCAAAGGGTTGAATCTTCAAGTTGAAAAAGGAGAATTTATCTCTATAATAGGAAGTAATGGAGCAGGAAAATCAACTCTTCTTGATATAATTACAGGAAACATATTAATAGATAAAGGAAGTATTGATATAAATGGAAAGGATATAACAAATTTACCAAGATATAAAAGGGGAAATTTTATTTCAAAAGTTTATCAAAATCCATCAATGGGGACAGCTCCTTCTATGACTGTATTTGAAAATCTTTCTATGGCAGATAATAAAGGGAAAAAATTTAATTTCACTATGGGACTAAATAAAAAAAGAAAAGAATATTATAAAACATTGTTAAAAGAGTTGGATTTAGGGATAGAAAATCAAATGGACACCGAAGTAGGGGCACTATCTGGGGGGCAAAGACAATGTTTAGCACTTATAATGGCTACATTAAATAAGCCGGAAATACTATTATTAGATGAACATATAGCAGCATTAGATCCTAAAACTTCAAAGATTATTATGGATAAGACAAAAGAAATTGTAGAAAAAAATAATATTTCTACACTTATGATTACACATAATTTACAAGATGCTATAAATTATGGAAATAGACTTATAATGTTACATAATGGTGAAATATTAATTGATATAAAAGGAGAGGAAAAGAAAAAACTTACAACAGAAAAACTTTTAAAAATTTTCAATAATAGAGAAGCCTATTTAAAAGATAGTGAAATTTTTTCATAAATTAAAAACTAATAACATATAAAAATATTAAAAAAGCTAGAAAGATGTAGTGAACCCATTTTCTTAGACACTATTTAATTATTAATTAATAAGGATTGATTTCTGTATTCTGCAGGAGTTAATCCTTTTAATTTTATCTTCTTTAGTTAATATTTTTTTAAATTTTTTATTTTAGTTATAGTCTTTGGTTTTCTACCTTTAATCTTTGTTCATAAATTTTAATTTTTTGATTATTAGTTAATTTTGCCATAAAAAAACTACACCCTCCATTTTAGTTGTCTAAGATTTTGGGTGCAGTATAAATCTCTCTAGCTTTTTTTAATTAATAAAATTCTTTTAAAATATCTTGAATCCAGTTAGCTACTCTGTCTGGAGTTTCTTCATCTTGGTTATTTTCATCTAAAGCAAGTCCAACAAATTTATCTCCAATAACCGCTTCACTTTCCTTATGAGAGTATCCAACATTTTTAGTCATACCGATAATTTCTCCACCTTTTGAAGTTACAATATCATATAATTTTTTCATACCTTCAACAAAAGATTCTCCAAAAGTAAATTGATTTCCAAGTCCTACAAGAGCAATTTTTTTACCAGAGAAATCCATAGCCTCAAGTTCTGCGCTATGAGCTTCCCAATCTCTTTGAAGTTGTCCCACTCCATAAGATGGTGTTATTAATATTAGGTTTTTAAAGTTAGCTATTTCAGAAATTCCATCAGCTACATTAAATATTTCGTGATCTATTTTTCTAAGATTAAAATCTATTTCATCAGCGATAGCACCGCTTTTTCCTGTTGTTGTACCGTAAAAAACTCCTATTTTTTCCATAATTCATTCTCCTT
>NZ_JARHZE010000115.1 GCF_029258315.1 Fusobacterium sp.
GGGAAACTGACTTTGAGATAAGTACTCTATAGACAACTTCGAGACTAGGAGTTTGATAGGTTGGGAGTGTAAGTGAAGCAATTCATTTAGCGGACCAATACTAATAAGTCGGAATCTTAATCAAGAAAATTACTATGTAGTTTTGATTGTTCAAGAAACAATTAAAGATAAGTTGGCAAGAAAGGCTATGAGGGTACACCTAGTAACATACCGAACCTAGAAGTTAAGCTCATAAACGCTGAAAGTACTTGGGGGGCAGCCCTCTGGGAGGATAGGAACTTGCCAACTCTACCAAATGCTTCTTTAGCTCAGTTGGTAGAGCCCACGACTGTTAATCGTGTTGTCGCTGGTTCGAGTCCAGCAAGAAGCGCCATTTAAAAAATTAGACAACCTTATAGGTTGTTTTTTTTTATTCAAATATAAGTTAGATTACTAGAATTCCATTGACAATAAAGAGTTTTTATGATAAAATACTTAAGTTAATAAACGGATATTCCGCTATATGCAAAAAATTATATGAATATCTTAAGGGAGGATTTATAAATGAAAGAAAGATTAATCGCTCTTGTTGAGCAAAATTATTTAAGAACTGATATTCCTCAATTCAAAGCAGGAGATACAGTAGGAGTTTACTACAAAGTAGTAGAAGGAAACAAAGAAAGAGTACAATTATTCCAAGGTACAGTTATAAGAGTTGCTGGTTCTGGAATTGCTAAATCTTTTACAGTTAGAAAAGTAGTAGATGGTGTAGGAGTAGAAAGAATCATACCTTTAAACTCTCCAATGGTAGACAAAATTGAAGTAGTTAAAGTAGGAAGAGTAAGAAGATCTAAACTTTACTACTTAAGAGGACTTTCTGGTAAAAAAGCTAGAATCAAAGAACTTAGAAAATAGTAATAATAAAAAGAAAGCCAAAGGTTTATTCCTTTGGTTTTTTTAATTATATAAAAAAATTATTAGCTTTATAAGAAGATATAAAAATTAAGTTAATTAAATTTGAAAGAATAGTTAGATTTTTTATGAAAAAAATGACAAATAGAGAGTAGATCTGTATCACATAATTTGAATAAAAAGTCAAGAAATAATTTATTAGAAAATATTTAAAGCTAAAAATAGCATATTGTTTTTTATTTTTGATAATATACAATATATTGTTAATTATTTTTTAAAAACTACATTATCTAGTTTCAAAAAATAAAAAAAGCTATTATTGAAATAGCTTTTAATTTATATATAATGGTGCATCATATCAGATTTGAACTGATGACCGTACGATTAAGAGTCGTATGCTCTACCAACTGAGCTAATGGTGCAATAGTTTCTTAACAAATTAAGTATAGCACTAAGTGATATTTTTGTAAAGATAAAAATATTATTTGATTTATATGCCGGTTGAATAAATATTTTTTCTATGATAAAATGTTTATGTTATATTTTAACAAAATTACAAGAATTTAAATCTTAAATATAAATTACTAGTGTTTATTAAGGAGAAAAAATGAGTAGAGAAAATTTTTTATTTAATATAATTTTTTATATTATTTTAACGACATTTTTTATTTATATTTTTATTAAAGAAAAAAAATTATCAGCTATAATAAAAAAATATATAGAAAATTTTTCTGAAAGAATTTCAGATTTATTAGGGATTGAAGATAAAAAGAAAAGAGAAAATTTAGGAAAAATATTAAATACAATAGAATCTATTGGAACAGCTATTATTTTAGTATTGATAATCCAAAGATTTTATTTAGGAAACTTTATGGTTCCTACTGGATCTATGGAGCCAACAATTATGCCAAAAGATAGACTTTTTGGAAATATGGTTTCGTATAAATTTAGAGCTCCTGAAAGAGAAGAGATAATAGTTTTTAAAGAACCAATTCAAAATAAAGTTTTATTTACTAAAAGAGTGATGGGACTACCAGGGGAAACAGTACAAATAAAAGATAATTATCTGTATATAAACAATAATAAAATAGAAAGTAGAAGATATAGTCCACTAGGTGAACTTGGAAATAATAGATGGATAATTCCTAAAAAAGGGGATAAGGTTACTATAATTTCTGGTGGAAATTATACTGAAGAGTATATGAAGAGAAATATAAACATAGCTAAATTACAATCCGTTCTTTTAGAAAATCCAGGAGAGGTAAAAAAAGTTATTCCTAGTTTAGAATTTTATGTTAATGGTGAAAGAACAGGAATGATATTAGATTTAATTCATAACAAAGAAAATTTATCTGCTTTAATGAATGGAGAAACAGTAGAGACTACTTTAGATGATAACTATTATTTAGCACTTGGAGATAATACTAATGGTAGTTATGATTCAAGAATGTGGGGATTTGTGAAAGAGGATAGAATAAGAGGAAAGGCTTTTGTAAGATTTTGGCCAATCAATAAAATGAAATTATTAAAATAGTTTATTTAAATAAAAAGGAAAAAGTGGTGTAGGATAAGAGAGATGTATAAGATTTGTATTGAGACTAATATGGAGGATATCGCTAAATTAGAAAAAGAAGTTTTTAAATTTAGAGGATACTCTTATAAAGAACTTTGTGAAATGAATGAAAAAAAAGAATTATATAGTTTTTTTTCTGCTAGAAATGAAGAAGGAAAAATATTAGGTTATATTATTCTTTTTGATAATAGCGATTCATTAGAAATAATGAAGATAGGCGTTTTACCAGAAGCAAGACAACAAGGAATTGCTAGTTTACTTATTGATGAAGTAAAAAAAAAGGACAGGGATATTTTTTTAGAAGTAAGGGAAAATAATATGAGTGCCATTAAATTTTATGAAAAAAATTTTTTTTGTAAAATAGGGCAGAGAAAAAATTATTATAGTGATACTGGGGAGAGCGCTATTTTAATGTCTTGGAATGTTAACTAAAGAGGTTTTATGACTAAAGAGAGCATAAAAAAAGAAAAGTATTTAATTTTATTAATATTATTATCACTCTATTTATCATTGGCAGAAACCTTAATACCAAAGCCTGTGCCCTGGCTCAAGGTTGGTTTAGCCAATATAGGTGGAATAATAGCTTTAGAAAAGTTTGGAAAAAAAATGGCTATTGAAGTGGTAGTTTTAAGAATATTAATACAAGGATTAATGTTAGGAACCTTATTTACCCCTGGATTTATTATAAGTTTTATTTCAGGAATGGGTAGTCTTTTAATAATGATAAGCTTATATCATTTTAGGGAAAAATTAACTCTTGTGTCAATAAGTATGGCATCAGCATTAATCCACAATATAATACAGTTGTCAGTAGTATATTTTCTTCTATTTAGAAATATAAATTTAAATTCAAAATATATAATATTTTTTGTTTTTGGATTTTTAATATTAGGATGTGTATCTGGAATGATAACTGGAATAATAGGAGAAAAATTGTCTTTAAGGAGGAACATAAAAAAATGAGAAAATACTTTGGAACAGATGGAATAAGAGGAGAAGCAAATAGAGAATTATCAGCATCACTTGCAATGAAATTAGGTTATGCTTTAGGATATTATTTAAAAAAGAATAATCCAGAAAAGAAAAAGATAAAAGTTGTAATGGGATCAGATACAAGAATATCAGGTTATATGTTAAGATCAGCTCTTACAGCAGGACTTAATTCAATGGGAATAAATATAGACTTTGTTGGAGTTATTCCTACACCTGGTGTTGCATATATAACACAAGCTAAAGAAGCTGAAGCTGGAATTATGATATCAGCATCACACAATCCAGCAAAAGATAATGGAATAAAAATCTTTGGAAAAGATGGTTGTAAATTACCAGATGATGTTGAAGAAGAATTAGAAGGATATATGGATTCTGTTGAAGAGATATTAAAAGATCCGATAGCTGGAGATCAGTTAGGAAAATTTAAGTATGCTCAAGATGATTATTTCCTATATAGAGATCACCTAAAATCAATAGTAAAAGGTGATTTTACAGGAATGAAAATAATATTAGATGCAGCTAATGGTTCTGCATATAGAGCAGCAAAGGATGTATTTTTATCCTTAGGAGCTGAGATAGTAGTAATTAATGATGCTCCAAATGGAAAAAATATAAATGTTAAATGTGGTTCAACGCATCCAGAAATTTTATCTAAAGTAGTAGTTGGTTATGAAGCAGATTTAGGACTTGCTTATGATGGAGATGCTGATAGATTAATCGCTGTTGATAAAAATGGAAATATAGTTGATGGAGACAAAATAATAGCTACTTTAGCAGTTGAAATGAAAAATAAAAATCTTTTAAATGGAAATAGAGTAGTAACAACTGTAATGAGTAATATGGGATTAGAGTCTTATTTAAATGAAAATGGAATAATTTTAGTAAGAGCTAATGTTGGAGATAGATATGTTCTTGAAAAAATGAAATTACAAGGACTAAATCTTGGTGGAGAACAGTCTGGTCATATAATTATGCTAGATTATGGAACTACTGGAGATGGAATTCAAACTTCTTTAAAATTAGTTGAAACATTAAGAGATTCTGGAAAATCTTTAAATGAGATAGTAGAAAAAATAAAAGACTGGCCTCAAGTTTTAATAAATGTTAGAGCTAAAGATAATAGTGCAAAAAATTCTTGGAGTACTAATAAAAAAATTGAGAATGTTATTTT
>NZ_JARHZE010000029.1 GCF_029258315.1 Fusobacterium sp.
TGATGGAAAACTTCTAAACGAAGAATATTATAGAAATAATATTTTAAATGGTGAATTTAAAGAATATAGTAGAGAGGGGAAAGTTACTTTAATTGGTAAATATTCTAATGGAATGAGATCTGGTGAATGGAAGGGATTTGATGAAACTGGAAAAAATACAGATACTTTTTTATATAATGAAAATGGGCAATTAAATGGAAAGATTATTAATTTCGTTCCTACTGACTTTTCAAGAAAAGAATATTTTAGGAAGGAAACTGAGTTTAAAGATGGGATTCTTGAAGGAAGTTTTATAATGTATGATACAAAAAATAAAATTTCTGAAAAGGGATACTATAAAAATAATGAAAAAGATGGACAATGGTTAAATTATACAGATGGTATCCTTCTTTCTGAAGAAAATTTTAAAAATGGTAGAAGGGATGGAAAACAAATATATTATTATACAAATGGAAAAATTTCTAAAGAATATATTTTTAGAGATGGAAAAGAGATAGAATTTCGCTCTTATTCTGAAGATGGAAAATTAACTTTTGAAAATAAAAGATAAATAAAAAAACTACATCGATAATCTTTTTTGATTTAAGATGTAGTTTTTTATTATTTAATTTCATTGAAAGAAAAACACCCAAAATCATAAAATTTTGGATGTAAAATATTTTTTATTAAATTAGAATGAAAGTCCACCAGATATTGGAAGAACTGCTCCTGTAATATAAGATGATTCATCACTTGCTAAGAATAGAACAGCATTCGCTACATCTTCTTTTGTTCCCATTCTTTGTAATGGTACACCACTTAAAATTCCTTCAACAGCTTTTTCTGATAATTTATCAGTCATAGGACTTTGAATAAATCCTGGTGCTACACAGTTTACTCTTATTTGAGCTCCTTTTCTACAAAGTTCTTTTTTCCAAGTTTGAGTCATTGCAATAACTCCAGCTTTTGTTGCTGCGTAGTTAGTTTGTCCTATATTTCCATAAAGTCCTACTACTGAAGATAGAGTTATAATAGAACCTTTTTTAGCTTTTGTCATCACAGGTGCAACTGCTTGAGTAACATTGAATACACCTTTTAAGTTTATATCAATAACAGCATCCCATTGCTCTTCACTCATTCTTACAAATGGAGCATCTTTTGTTATTCCTGCATTATTTACTAATATATCAATTGCTCCATACTCTTCAACTATTTCTTTTACAAGAGTTTTTATTCCTTCTCTATCTGTTACATTTAAAACTTTTCCTACAACATTTTCTTGAGTGTATTCACAAGGATTAACATCACAAGCAATAACCATTTTTGCTCCCTCTGCTGCAAATCTTTCAACTATTGCTCTTCCTATCCCAGCTGCTCCTCCTGTTACTAATGCTACTTTTCCTTCTATTCTATTCATTATTTCCTCCTGATTTTTATTTTGCTAAATTATAGATTGCTTCTATATAAATTTTTAATAAAGTATCTAAAGTAGATAAATCTATACATTCATTTCTTTGGTGCATAGTATCTGGTGTTTCTTTTAATAAAGCACCAAATGCAACACAGTTTTTTACAGCCTTAGCATAAGTTCCTCCACCTATTGCTACTGGCTCTCCATCTGGATCCTTTGTTATATCTTGATATATTTTTGTAAGTTCTTTTACTAAAAAACTATCTTTATCAATATATAAAGGACTTTCTTTTTTACTAATTTCAAATTCTATTCCATATTTATTAAGTAATTCAAGTAATTTTTCTTCTAGAATTTTTACATCTAAAGTGACTGGGTATCTTGTATCAAGTGATATATAAAGATATCCATTTTCAACATAAGCTTTACCATAGTTCATAGTTATTTCACCAGATGGTTCATCTTTAAAGTTAAGTCCTGCTGACTTTCCATTATACTCAAGTTTTATATTTTCAGCAAAATATTTTGCCATTTGAGATAATCCTTGAATATCCAAATCTAAAGCAGATACAAAAGACATCAAAGCTGAAAGTGAATTGTATCCTAAATCTGGATGAGCAGCGTGAGCAGCTTTCCCAAAAGAAGTGATTTCTAACTTTCCATCTTTTTCTTCACAACTTATTTTATAATCATTTGCAATATTATATTTTTCACAAGCTTCTACAACTAAATCTTTATATTCTAAAGGTAAAGTTAAGAAAGTTTTTTCTGGAACAGCGTTAAAAACTTTTCCCCCTTGGATAGAAAAATTATCTTGTGCTTTTATTTTTAATAATCCTCTAAAAATTCCTTTCTCTGCAAAAGTAACAGGAAAACTACTATCTGGAGTAAATGATAAAGTTGGTTCTGGCATCTGTAATTTTCCAAAATAATGTTTCATACATCCCCAGTTAGTTTCTTCATTAGCTCCTACTATCATTCTAACTTGTCTTTTTAATGGTACACCCATATCTTTTAAACATTTCATAGCATAAAGACATACCATTAAAGGTCCCTTATCATCTAAAGTACCTCTTCCATACATTTTATTATCAACTATCTCTGCTGAATAAGGTGGATAATCCCAACCTGTTCCTTCAGGAACAACATCGACATGTCCTAATATACCTACTGACTCTTCCCCTTCTCCAAATATTATATGTCCAGCATAGTTATCAAAATTTTCAACCTTAAATCCTAAGCTTTCTCCTACTTTTAAAAAGTGTTCTAATGCTCTAGCAGGTCCCTCTCCAAAAGGCATTCCTGGTTTTGGTTCCTCTTCCACACTTTTTATTCTTATTGATTCTTGAAGTGATGATATTAACTCTTCTTTATATTTTAATACTTCTTCTTGAATATTCATATCTATCCCTCTCTTTTTTAGTATTTTGGCGGAAGTGTATAGGAATCGAACCTATCAAGGAATAAAATCCCCTATGACAGTTTTGAAGACTGCTGAAAACACCAGTTTTCTTCCACTTCCATAAATATTAATTATAGTATAGCAAACTTTTTTAAAAAAATAAATAGTTTAATTTGAAATTTATTTTACAATAATATTCTTTATATATTTAAATATCATATATTTAAAGTTTTGGAAAGAATAAAATTACATATGTTTTTTAGTATTGCTATTGTTTAATAAAAGAACTAAGTCAAATAATATATTTGTATTTTTATATAAAATATGGTAAAATCATTTGGATAATTAAAAATATTAAATTTAAAGATATTAGGAGGTTGATAAGTGGAAAAGAAAGGTATTTATATTAAAAATCTTTCAAAAACTTTTGATGGAGTTAAAATTTTAAAAAATATTGATTTATCTATTGAGCCAGGAGAATTTTTCTCAATACTAGGTCCTTCTGGTTGTGGAAAAACGACTCTTTTAAGAATTCTTGCTGGATTTACTGAGCCTGACTCAGGTGTTGTATATTTAGGAGATAGAGACATAACCAACTTACCTCCTAACTTAAGACCTATAAATACAATATTTCAAAAATATGCCCTATTCCCTCATTTGACAGTTTTTGAAAACATAGCTTTCTCTTTAAGATTAAAAAAAGAAAGTGAAGAATATATTAAAGAAGAGGTTACTAAACTTTTAAAAATGATAGATCTTGAGGCTCATGCCAATAAAAAACCAAATCAACTATCTGGAGGACAACAACAAAGGGTATCAATAGCTAGAGCTCTTATTAATAAACCTGATGTTTTACTTCTTGATGAACCTCTTTCAGCACTAGATGCAAAACTTAGACAAAATCTTTTGATTGAGCTTGATAATATTCATGATGAAATTGGTATTACTTTTATTTTCATCACCCATGATCAGCAAGAGGCTCTTTCTATTTCTGATAGAATAGCAATTATGAATCATGGAAATGTTTTACAAGTTGGAACACCTGCTGAGGTTTATGAATCACCTGCTGATATGTTTGTAGCTGACTTTATTGGAGAAAATAACTTTATTGAAGGAGAAGTTACAAAAATAAATAGTGACACTTGTGCAACTTTAAAAAATCCAAACTTTGGTGAAATTTTATTTGAAATGGATAGAAATGTAAAAGTTGGAGATAAAGTTATAGTTTCTGTTAGACCAGAAAAAATAAAAGTAACTAAGAAAAAGCCAGAAAATTTAAACTGGAAATATAACTCTTTAAAAGTTTATGTTGATGAAGTTATATATACAGGTTTCCAAAGTAAATATTTTGCTTGGGTAAACGGAGATAAAAATCTTTTAATAAAAGCATTTAAACAACATGATATTTTCTTTGAAGATGATGATACAGATGTAAGCTGGGATGAGGAAGCGTTTATATCTTGGAACTTCGAAGATAGTTATTTAGTTGAGGTAAAATAATGACTGAAAATAAAAAAGGGATCTCTTATACAATTCCATTAACAATATGGCTAACAGCTTTCTTCTTAATCCCTATGCTTATTGTTTTAATATATTCTTTTTTAAAAAAAGGTGTATATGGTGGAGTTGAGTTTGAGTTTTCAGTTGAAACGTTTAAAATATTTACAAACCCTGTATTTTTTTCAATAATTTTTAAAACTTTATGGGTGAGTATTATTGTTACAGCTATCACTATTATAATAGCTGTTCCAACTTCTTATTATATAGTTCGTTCAAAATATAAAGAAAAACTTATTTATCTTATTATAATTCCATTTTGGACTAACTTTCTTATAAGAATTTATTCTTGGATGGCAATTCTAGGAATCAATGGTTTTATCAATCTTTCTTTAATAAAACTTGGAATTATTGATACTCCAATACAATTTTTATACAATATGGGAGCTGTTATAGTGATCTCAGTTTACACAAGTTTACCTTTTGCTATACTTCCATTATATTCAAGTATTGATAAATTTGATTTTGCTTTGATTGAAGCAGCAAGGGATTTAGGAGCTACTAACAGACAAGCATTTTTCAAAGTATTCTTACCAAATATTAAAAATGGTATATTAACAGCAAGTTTGTTTACATTTGTTCCAATGCTTGGATCTTATGTTGTTCCAAAACTTGTTGGAGGTACAGATTCCATATTCTTAGGAAATATAATCGCTCGTCACTTGACAGAGACTAGAGATTGGCCAATGGCATCGACTATCTCTTCTGTTCTTATTTTAGTAACAATGGTAATAGTTGTAATTGGAATTTTAAAAAAAGGAAAAGGTGAGGCTGGTGAATAAAAGAAGGACTTCATTATTTTTCTTTGTGTTATCTATGGTATTCTTTTATTTACCATTGGTGGTTTTGATAGTATACTCTTTTAATGATGGAAAAGCTATGGTGTGGCAAGGTTTTTCTCTTAGATGGTACAAAGAATTGTTTTTATACTCTGATGAATTATGGAGAGCTTTTAAATATAGTATTTTTATAGCTATAATTTCAAGTAGCGTTTCTGCTTTTATAGGAACTTTAGGAGCTATTGGGCTTCATTGGTATAACTTTAAATATAAGAAATTTTTAGAAATTATAAGTTATTTACCTCTTATTGTTCCAGATATAATTCTTGGAGTTTCTTTGCTTATATTATTTGTTACTGTTAAACTTGAATTGGGACTTACAAGTATAATTATAGTTCATACAACAATAAATATTCCTTTTGTTTTATTTATTGTTTTGTCAAGACTTGCTGAAATAGATTACTCTTTAGTTGAAGCAGCTTATGATTTGGGAGCTACTGAATTACAAGCATTGAAAAAAATTATTTTACCTTTGCTTATACCAGCTATAATATCTGGATTTCTAATAGCTTTCACTCTATCTTTTGATGATTTTGTGGCTACATTCTTTGTTGCTGGACCAGGTTCTACCACTCTACCTCTTAGAATTTATTCTATGATTAGAATTGGAGTTTCACCTGTTATAAATGCATTATCAGTTCTATTTATAGGGTTTGCTACTGTTCTTACTCTATCAACAACTAAACTACAAAAATATTTTATACATTAATATATAAATTTTAGACAAAACTTTAACTAATTAAGTCAAAAGAGTAGTAAAAAATTTGGAGGGAAATTATAATATGAAAAAATTTTTAAAACTAATCACAGTTTCAATGCTAGTTCTTTTATTAGGAGCTTGTGGAAGTCTTTCTAAAAGAGGTAGTGCTGATTTAAAAAAGTATAATGATATAAGAGTTACTTTTGTAACTACTCAAGGAGATATTAATTTTTATCTTTATCCAGAAGCAGCTCCTATAACTGTTGCTAACTTTGTAAACTTAGCATTAAGAGGTTACTATGATAATACTACTATTCACAGAGCTATCGAAAACTTTATGGTTCAAGGAGGAGATCCTACTGGTACTGGACAAGGAAGCACTGGTTATACAATAAAAGATGAATTTGTTGAATGGTTAGATTTTTACCAATCTGGAATGTTAGCTATGGCTAATGCTGGACCTAACACAGGAAGTTCTCAATTCTTTATAACTTTATATCCAGCTGATTTCTTAAATGGAAAACACACTGTATTTGGAGAAATTGTTTCTCAAATAGATGGAGAATATTCTAGAAAACTTGAAAAAGGTGACGTTATAAAAGAAGTTAGAGTTTCTGGACATTATGATTTACTTCTTGCTTTGCATAAAGATCAAATAACTGAATGGAATGCTATCCTAGATCAAAATTATCCTAATTTAAAGAGATATGAAATTAAAGATTTAAGTGAATTTGGTGATGAAGTTAAGCAATATCAAAATGAATTAAAAGAACTTTATACTCCAAAAGAAAAAGAAAATGATGACGATGATGTTTCTTTAATTCCTAGAATGATAAGAGGAGTAGAAAGAAAACTTAAAAGAGATTAATTAAAATATTATAATTATACAAACTACATCTAAAATTTAGATGTAGTTTTTTTATTTCAGTAAAATATGCTATAATAATTTAAAGGTGGTGATAAAATGAAAATCCTACATACATCTGATTGGCATTTAGGAAAAAAATTAGAAGGAATAAAAAGAATAGAAGAACAAAGTAAATTTATAAATACACTTGAAAAAATAGTGAGCAATGAAGAGCCAAAAATAATTCTTATAGCTGGGGATATTTTTGACACTCCCAACCCCTCTTCCGAGGCAGAAACTTTATTTTTTAATGCTTTAAAAAAATTATCTAACTATGGAAAAAGAGCTATAATTATTATTCCAGGAAATCATGATAGTGCTGAAAGACTTTCAGCTAGTAAAAATCTAGCAAGAGATTTCGGAATAATTATCTACGAAAAACCCTTTGAAAAAAAAGAAATTGGAACTTATGGACAATTTCAAATAACTTATTCAACAGAGGGAGGTATTATTTTAAATATTGATAATGAAGAAATTTTTGTATATTCTTTACCATATCCAAGTGAACTAGCTTTAAATGAGGAATTTGATGACGATAATATATCCTACTCAAAAAGAATAGGTTCTATACTACAAAAAGGTGTTGATGAAATTAATAATTATAAACAAGATATTTGTAAAATTATAATGACACATATTTTTATAACTGGAAGTATTGGTGATGGAGATGAAAAAGCTATCGAGCTCGGTGGAGCTAGAGGGGTATTTTTAGAAGATCTTCCTAAAGTTGATTACATTGCCCTTGGACATATACATAAACCTATAAAATATAATTCTAAAAGAGCCTTTTACTCAGGTTCTCCTATTGAGTACAGAGTAAGTGAAAATAAATATTCCAAAAAAGTCTTTATAGCAGATATTATTAAAAATTCTCAACTAAATCTTAAGGAGATTGAATTAGAAAATTATAAACCTATTAAAAATTATGAAGTCAATGGTATAGAAAAAGCTTTGGAATTATCTCATCAATTAAAAAATATTGAAGAGTGGATTTATTTAAAAATTCACACAGATAAATATATCTCAAGTAGAGATATTAAAGAGATAAGAAAAAATAAAAATATCTTAGAAATTATCCCTGTTATGAAAGGGATAGAGATGGACTCTATTTCTACCGATATAGATTATGGTGACCTAGATATAAAAGAATCTTTTATAGAATTCTATAAATCTTTTGATGGAATTGAGCCTAAAGAAGAAACTTTAAATCTCTTTATAAAAATTTTAGAGGAGGATGAATAATGAAACCATTAAAATTAGAGATAGAAGGTTTTCAAAGTTTTAAAGAAAGACAATCTATAAATTTTGAAAAATTATGTGAATATGGAATATTTGGAATATTTGGAGAAACAGGAAGTGGAAAATCTACAATTCTTGATGCCATCATTCTAGCTCTTTATGGGGAAATTCCAAAAGAAAAAGAGTTAGGAAAAGAGGATGAAGGACTTAAAAATTTTTTAAATAACTCCTCTGAAAAAATGGAAGTATATTTTAAATTTGCTTTAGGGGAAGATATTTTTGAAATCACAAGACGTTATTATTTAGGTAAAACTAAGGGAGTCGATACTCTTAAACCTAAAGATATAATAATGAAAAAAAATGGGGATATTATAGCTGATAAAGATAAGATGCTTAAAGAAAAATTAAATGATGAGTTTGGGTTAAGCATTGAAGACTTTGTGAGAACTGTTGTTTTACCTCAAGGAAAATTTAGTGAATTTTTAAGACTTCGTGGAGAGGGAAAAAAGAAGATGCTCGAAAACATCTTCAATATGGAAGAATATGGAAAAAAACTTAAGGACAAAGCTAACCAAGTAAAAAAAGATTTAGATACAGAAAGAGAAAAACTTGAAAATCAATTAGAAGGATTTGAGCCTACATCTAAAGAAGAGATACTTTTTCTTGAAGAAAATCTTTTAAAAAATATAGAAGTTTTAAATACTCTTTCCAATGAAAAAGCAAAGTTTGATAATTATTATTCTCAAATGGATAATCTAAGAAATTTAATTATAAAATCAAATGAGTTAAATTTAGAAAAAGAAAAACTTGAAAATTTAAAAATTGAGGTCGAAAAAAAGGAAGAGATTTTAGAAAAAAATTCCCAAGCCGAAGAGATAAAAGAGTATATTTTACAAAAAGATAATATTCAACATAAAATCTCTTTAAATAAATATGAACTTGATAAATTCTTAAAAGAAAAATCTG
>NZ_JARHZE010000033.1 GCF_029258315.1 Fusobacterium sp.
TATATCCTCGTGAGTCATATAGTAAATTGTTCCATCTTTACAAGATTTTTCTAAAAATTCCTTTATAATTTCTTCTTGCCCCGGATATTGACTAGCTACATATTCAATTTCAGATGATTCAGAACAAGTAAAATATTTATTATCACTTACACTCATTTAAACCCCTCCTTCATTTTTGAATATTTTCTCCCTCTTAAATAAATTATACTCTTTCTTTATTTCTTGTCAATATACAGAGATTTCAAGATTTCCTTTAAATATTTTTATTTTATCCAAGACATAAGACTTCTTAATTCTTTTCCTACTAATTCTAATTCATGAGCTTTCGCTTCTTCTCTTTTTTTCTTTAAGAAAGGTTGTCCAGCTTTTGAGTCTGCTAAAAATTCATCTGCAAATTTTCCAGATTGAATATCTGATAAAACTTCCTTCATTTTTTCTTTAGTCTCTTTAGTAATAATTTTTGGTCCTGTTAAAAAATCACCATATTCTGCTGTATTTGAAATTGAATGTCTCATCTTAGCCATTCCACCTTCATACATTAAATCAACTATTAATTTCATTTCGTGTAAACATTCAAAGTAAGCATTTACTGGATCATAACCAGCCTCTCTTAAAACTTCAAATCCAGTTTTAATAAGTTCTGTAACTCCACCACAAAGTACAGCTTGTTCCCCAAATAAGTCTGTTTCTGTTTCTTGTTTAAATGAAGTTTCCAAAATTCCAGATCTTCCTCCACCAATTCCACAGGCCCAAGCAAGAGCTACCTCTTTTGTGTCTCCACTTGGATCTTGATTAACAGCTACTAAGCAAGGAACTCCAACATTCTCAGTAAAAGTTCTTCTTACTAAATGCCCTGGTCCTTTTGGGGCAACCATAAATACATTTACTTTTTCATTTGGTACAATTTTATTAAAATGAATATTAAATCCATGTCCAAATCCTAAATATACTCCATCTTTTAAATAAGGGGCTACTTCTTTTTCATACATTTCAGCTTGAGTTTCATCTGGTGTTAAAACCATTACTACGTCTGCATCTTTTACAGCCTCACTTGTCTGTTTTACCTTAAATCCTGCCTCTTCTGCTTTACTCCAAGATGGAGATCCAACTCTTAATCCAATAGTTACATCCATCCCATTATCTTTTAAGTTAAGTGAGTGAGCATGTCCTTGTGAACCATATCCCAATACTGTTATTTTTAATCCTCTTAATTTTTCTAAATTACAATCCTCATTATAAAATACTGTTGTTCCTAAGATATTTCCTGCCATAATTTTCCTCCTGAATTTTTATATTTTATTTTTTTATTCTTATAATCTTTCTACATTTACAATATCTACTATTTTATATACCTGTCTTTGAAGTTGTTCAAAAATTTCTTCACTACCTTCTAAAGTTAGAAAAACTTTTGCATATCCTGATTGATTTACAAAATCAACATTCATATTATGAATTTGATAACCTCTTTTATCAAAAAGACTCATCACTCTTTGAAGAAATCCCTTGTTATTTCTACTAACAATTTCTAAATTAAATATTTTCATCATAATCTTTAACACCTCGCATTCCCATCATATCTTCAACAGATTTTCCTGCTGGAATCATAGGATAAACATTTTCTTCACTATCAACTATACAATTAACTAAAACTGGTTCATCTGATTCTATTATCTCTTTTAATTTTTCTAAATCCATTTCATTTTTTAAAGTTATACCTTTTATTCCATAAGCTTGTGCCAATAGCATAAAGTCTGGATTATCATCTAAATTTACTGAAGAATATCTTTTTTCATGGAAAAGTTCTTGCCATTGTCTTACCATTCCTAAATAGGAATTATTCATTATAAAAACTTTTACTGGTAAATTATATTTTTTTAAAAGCATTAACTCTTGAATGTTCATTTGGATCCCCCCATCTCCAACTATTGCTAAAACTTTTTTATTAGGACAAGCTACTTGAGCCCCTATTGCACTTGGTAATCCAAATCCCATTGTTCCACCACCACCTGAAGAGATTAAACTATAATTTTTAAAAGTCAGATGTAAAGCACTCCACATTTGATGTTGTCCTACATCAGTTGTCACTATTGCATCTCCTTTTATTATTTTGTCTATATTTTTTAAAACTTTTTGTGGTGTAAGTACTCCTTTTTTATCTGGAATTATTAAAGAATATTTCTCTTTTAAATTTTCTAATTTATTAGTCCACTCTTTTATATTTCCCACTTCTATTTTTTTCTCATTTAATAATTTTAAAACTTTTTTCAAATCTGATACTATCGGCACATCTACTCTTATATTTTTTTCTATTTCAGATGGATCTATATCAATGTGAATAATTTTGGCATTTGGACAAAATTTATTAATATTCCCTGTAATTCTATCATCAAATCTGAATCCCATTCCAATAATTAAATCAGCTTCCAAAGTAGCTAGATTTGCTGGAGCTGTTCCGTGCATACCTAACATACCTAAAAATAATTTTTCATCTCCTGGAAAAGCACCCAGTCCAAGTAAAGTAGAGGTAACTGGAATCTGAGTTTTATTCACAAACTCTCTAAATTCATTTACAGCTTTTGAATGAATTACTCCAGCTCCACTGATAATAAGTGGCTTTTTTGATTCTTTTATCATTTTTAAAGCTTTTTCTAAATATTTTAAATTTTCAACATATCCTTTTTTATAACTTTCTAAATTTAAATTTTCAACATATAATTCTTCAAATCTTTCTTTTTCAATCTCTTCTAATTGAATATCTCTTGGAATATCAATTAGTACTGGTCCAGGTCTGCCACTTTTTGCTATGTGATAAGCCTCTTTTACTATTCTTGGTAAATCTTCAATAGACATCACTTGATAATTTGTTTTTGTTATTGGAAGAGTTATATTTACAATATCTGTTTCTTGAAAAGAATCTTTTCCTAACATACTTCTATTTACTTGTCCTGTAATAGCTAATAAAGGAATAGAATCCATATAAGCAGTCATTATACCTGTTACTAAATTTGTTGCACCAGGACCAGAAGTAGCTATACAAACTCCAACTTTTCCACTTGCCCTAGCATAACCATCTGCTTCATGGGATGCTCCTTGCTCGTGTCTAGCCAAATAATGATTTATTTTTGAAAAAGAGTAAAGTTCATCATATATTGGAATTACACTTCCACCTGGATAACCAAAAATATCTTTTACTCCTAATCTATATAAACATTCTAATAATACTCTTGCTCCATTGATTTTCTCTTTTTCCATCCTCTTCCTCTCATTCTCCAAAAATTTCTATCGCTCCTTGAGCTGCTGAAGAAACATGTAAAGCATATTTTTTTAAATACCCTTTTGCCTTTGATTGAAATTTTGGAAGTTTTTTTCTTCTCTCTTCTAACTCTTTATCACTAATTAAAAGCTCTATTTTTCTATTTGGAATATCTATATAAATCTCATCCCCATTTTCTACTAAAGCTATATTTCCACCACTAGCTGCCTCTGGTGAAACATGTCCTATCGATGCCCCTCTAGTAGCTCCAGAAAATCTTCCATCTGTTATTAATGCTACCTCTTTATCCAATCCCATTCCACTTAAAAGTGAAGTTGGTGTTAGCATCTCTCTCATTCCAGGTCCACCTTTAGGTCCCTCATAACGAATTACTAATATGTCCCCTCTCTCTACTCTATTTTCTAAAATTGCATTTACACACTCCTCTTCGCTATCAAAAACTTTAGCTCTTCCTTTATGTACAAGCATATCTTTTGCAACTGCTCCCTCTTTTACGACACATCCATCTAGAGCCAAATTTCCTTTTAATACTGCTATTCCACCTGTTGAGTAAGCTGGATTTTCCCAAGTTCTAATTACATCTTCATTATAAATTTTAGATTTTTCAGCTATCTCTCCCTGAGTTTTTAAACTAACTGTCTGGCAACTTTTATGTAGTAGATTATTTTCTCCCAATCTTTTTAAAACTCCACTAACTCCACCAGCTTCATATAAATCTTCAATATGATAATCACTTGCTGGAGCCAATTTACAAAGCTGTTTTGTTTTATTAGAAATTTTATCAAAATCTTCTAAAGTTAAATCTACCCCTGCCTCGTGTGCTATTGCTGTTAAATGTAAGGCTGTATTTGATGAACCACCTAAAGCCATATCTAAAGCTACTGCATTCTCAAAACTTTCTTTTGTCATTATATCCAATGGTTTCAAATCTTTTTCAAGTAGCTTCATTATCTGTTCACCTGCAGTTTTTGCAAGTCTCATTCTTTCAGAATAAACAGCTGGTATTGTTCCATTACCAGGAAGAGCCATTCCCAATCCCTCTGTTAAACAGTTCATTGTATTTGCTGTAAACATTCCTGAACAAGAGCCACAAGTTGGACAACTTCTATTTTCTATTTCTAACAGTTCCTCTTCTGATATCTTATTTGTTTTAAAACTTCCCACTGCTTCAAAAGTACTACTTAAACTTATTTTTTTCCCTCTATGATTTCCTGCAAGCATTGGTCCCCCACTTACAAAAATACTTGGAATATTTAATCTCGCTGAGGCTATTAACATTCCTGGTACTACTTTATCACAATTTGGAATGAAAACAAGAGCATCAAAGGGTGTTGACATTGCCACTGTTTCAATGGAGTCAGCAACTATATTTCTAGATACCAAAGAATATTTCATCCCTGTATGATTCATTGCTAGTCCGTCACAAACTCCAATAGTATTAAATTCCATTGGTATTCCGCCAGCATTTCTGATTCCATCTTTTACACTTTGCACCAATTGTTTAAGATGCATATGTCCCGGTATAGTTTCATTAAAAGAATTTGCTATTCCAATCAAAGGTTTTTTTAGTTCCTCATCTGTTAATCCTAATGCTTTTAATAATGATCTATGTGGTGTTCTAGTTACTCCCTTTTTTAAATTATCGCTTCTCATTTTCTTCCCCCTATTTTAATTAATTTATTGTATAAAAAAAATCCGACAGAGTTATCTGTCGGATTCTTAAAAGTTATTTATCTATATTTTTAGAAATTTAAGATAGTTTTTTCAAAACATATTAACAAGCTCTTAAATATCACAAAAATATTATTATAAACTTTTAGATTCTTCAACAGATAACTAACTAAGTTAATAATAATTATTATAGATATTATGCTTATTATTATGTTCATTACTAACATTAAATTTCCTCCTCTCTTTTTTGTTAGAGCAATTATAACAAAATTTATTAAAAAAAGTAAAATATATATTTTTTATGAATATATATTTAAAAAATTAATTTTTATGTTTGTCCATAGAAAATCAACTATTAAACCGCTATATATACAAAAAAGTTCCCTTAAATAGAGAACTTTTTATAACTTTTATTAGTTTTTATTTTAATAATTAAATTAAAAATAAATTACTCGACTATAACATTCATTCCATTTTCTAGACGAATAATTTGTTTATGTCCGTCATTATATATAACTCTTCCCTTTTGTCCAACTGAATTATTGTATAATTGACCATTATAATAATCTGGAGATTGTAATCTTGCTGGAGCTTGAGTATTACGATATTTATAGTGAGCATTTTCAGCTACTGCTCTTCTTTCGTAATCTCTTCTTATATCTCTATCCAGTCTATCCAAACTTCTTTGATGATGTAATTCACTATCTTGATAAACATTATTTAATATCAAAGCAGAACCACCAATTATTCCAGCTCTTTCTCCTCTACTAAGTCTTCCCCACCAACTAGCATAACTTACTGTTGATAATATCATTAACATAAATAAAATTTTTTTCATAAAATTCCCTCCTTTATTTAGCAAGGCTTTAGATTTTTATTTCAGATTTTTTAATCTTTCTTCTAGCTCTATACTTTCAATTAATAAATCATCAATACTATCTTCTGATAAAATACCTCTTTTTAGATCTTTGGGAATCATACCTTTTTCATCAAGAGTATAATCTTCCATATATTTACTACTGTTATAATAATCTTTTAATTCTTTTAGCTTAGATAAACTTTCCTCATATTGGTCTAAATTATTTTTTAAAGATTCTATATTTTGTGAAACTTCATCATAAATAGATTCAAAATATTTTATTCTCTCTATTGCTGTATCTATTTCTTTCATAGCCTTTACCTCTTGATTATTTTATATTATACCTGTATTCTACCATATTTTTTAATTATTTTCAAATAGTTCCAAATATCTCAAAATTTGTTGAAAAATTTCATCCAAACTAAAATAACCACTTTTTCTTATACTTAATTTTCCTTCTATAAAAACCTCAATGGTAGGAGCTGTAAAAATATTTTCTTGAGCTGTTACCTCTGGAAATTTTTCAATAGAAACGTAAATAGATTTTATCTTATCAGAAAATTTCCAGTTATCTATCTTATTTTTCAAAGAAAAACAGGGAGCACAACTATCAGTTCCAAATTGAACCAATAATATTTTTTCTTGAGATATTAATTTTTTTAATTCCTCTATATTTTCTAAATTTTTCATTTCTTCCCCTAAGTTTATTTTATAATATGTGAGTGAATTCCTGTGAATTTATCTTCATGAAAATGATCTATACCAACTCCGTCAATATGATAGTGATTTGTCATATAAGATATTTGTATCTTATTATTTATTGGATTTTTTCCTATATAGCAATCTATCCCAAAAATATTTTTTAAATTTTCTTCTGTAAGTATTTCTTCTGGAGTTCCTTCTTTTATTTTTTTTCCATCCTTCATTACAAAAATATAATCACAAAATATAGCTGCTACATTTAAATCGTGTAAAGCAGCTATAACTGTTATATCTAAATGTTTTATCATATGTAAAAGTTGAAGTTGATACCCAATATCTAAATGATTTGTAGGTTCATCCAAAATTAAAGTTGGAGTTTCTTGAGCTAAAGCCCTAGCTATTAAGACTCTTTGTTTTTCTCCACCACTGAGATTTTTAAAATCTCTTCCAATGTGGTTCTTCATCCCTGTTTTTTCAAGCATTTTAATAGCTATCTCTCTGTCTTTATCCGAATAATCTTCAAAAATATTTTTATAAGGATACCTACCCATTTCAACAATTTGTTCTATGGTAAAATCAAATTGACTACTATCCTCTTGAGCTAAGACAGCTATCTTTTTAGCCCTCTCTTTTTTGCTTATATTTTTTATATTTTCTCCATCTATAAAAATCTCTCCTTTATTTGGAGTGTGAATTCCATAAATATTTTTTAGAAGTGTAGACTTTCCTGCACCGTTAGGACCAATTATACCTATAAATTTTTTTTCTGGAAACTTTATATCTATATTATTTAAAATTTTTTTTCCTTTAACTTTGTAAGAAAGATTTTTTATCTCTATCAATTACTTTTCACCTCCAAAGGAATATCCATTTTTTCCAATCATAAATAAGAAAAATGGTCCTCCAATTATAGATGTTATTATTCCTATTGGTATATCTCTTGGAGGAAATATACTTCTTGCTATTGTATCACAGATAATTAAAAATATTCCTCCGACTAAAAGTGATGATAAAAGAAGTTTTTTATGACTACTCCCACAAAAATATCTACATATATGTGGAACTATCAAACCTATAAATCCAATAGATCCTGTCATAGCTACTAAAATTGAAATAAGTAAAGTAGTAGTTAAAATTATCACTGTTTTTATTTTTCCAACTTCCATTCCAACCATTTTAGCAGTATTATCTCCTAGCAATAAAATATCTAGAGATTTTGCTAGCATTAATGAGATTGAAAATATAAGTACTAAAGCTATAAAAGGAATGAATATCTCTCCCCACCTAGCTCTTCCAAGACTCCCCATACTCCAAAACACTGCTGATCTCACTTGATTTGAATTTTTAGCTGAATAAACCAATATATTTGTTATTGAAGAAAATATTGTAGAAACTGCTAATCCTGTTAGTATCAATCTAACAGTAGAAATATTTTTTCCATTCTGAGTACCAATTATAAAAACTATTAATCCACATAGCAAAGCACCCACAAAAGCTCCACCTGTAATATTTAAAACTCCTACACTAGCTCCTCCTAAAACAATAACTGCCACTGCTCCTGAAGAAGCTCCCGAAGATATCCCTAATATATATGGATCTGCTATTGGATTTTTAGTTATACATTGCATTAATACTCCTGAAATTGCAAGTCCTCCACCACTTATAGCTGAAAGTAAAACTCTTGGAGCTCTTATTTCCCAAATTATTGACTCTATATTTTTTTTCCAAACAACTTGAAAAATTTCCTTATTAGTAACTTTATTTATAAGAAATTGATAAACATCACTCATTGGAATATAACTACTTCCAAAAGAAACTCCTAAAATTATACTAAAAATTAAAGCTCCGCTTAAAATTAAAATCAAAAATAAATATTTACCTTCTCTTCTTGACATTATTTCTCATTTCCATAAAACATTTGATATAATTTTCCTACTGTTTTAGAATTTCTTATTCCTGGAGCTAAATCAATCAATCCTATTTTATATATTCTATTATTTTTTATAGCATCTATATTTTTTAATCCTGGATGATTTTTTAAGAATTTTATTTTTTCTTCAGCAGTTATTCCTGAATAGTATTCTGTTACAACTATTATTTCTGGATTTTTCTCAACTATATCTTCAAAAGAAACTGTTGCATAATCTTGTCCTAAATCTTTATATATATTTTCTCCACCTGCAAGTCTAATAAGATCATTTGGAAGTCCAGATCCACCTACAAAAGCCTCTCCCTCTCCTGAGTCATAGATTAAAACTTTTGGTCTGTCTTTCATATCTTTAGTTTTTTCATATGTCAACTCAACTTCTTTTTTCATTTTATTAACTATTTCTTGAGCTTTCTCTGGAACTTGGAAAATTTTTCCTAAAAGAATAAAATCAGAATAAACACTCTCTATTGTAGCATCTGGTGCTAATCCCCTAGAAATAAATGGAGTTATTCCTCTCTCTTCTAACTCTTCTAAAGAGCCCGTTGCCTCTTCTGTAATTGATTGTTCCCAACCAGTTACAAAATCTGCTCCCGTTGCAATAAAAGATTCCTTTGATATTGAATGTCCCTCTCCCATTTCTAATTCAGGTATTTTTTCATAGACAGTTTTATATTCTGGTAAAATCTCTTCATTTAAAAGTGCTGTCCCTATCATTTTGTCTTGAAGTCCCAAAGCAAGTAGTGTTTCTGTCATAAATTGGGCTAAAGTAACTGCTCTTTCTGGAGCTTTTTTTACAGTGATCTCTTTTTTATAAACACCATCATCAAAAGTATAACTTACAGGCTCATATCCAAAACTTGTAATTGACATCAAAGCAAAAGTTCCTATAACTATTTTTTTTAATCTCATTCTTTCTCCTTTATAATTATAAAAAATAAATTTAAGAAAGGGTGAAAAATTTCACCCTTGTTTCTTTTAATATTTTCTTAAATCCAAATCTTCCAATTCAAAAAATTCTTTTCTAAGAAAATTATGAATTATCCCTATAACTTTTTGTATATCTTGAGTCAGATTTCCAAGAATTCTAACTACAAATCCATTTTTTTCAAGAAGAGATATTCCAAATTTTACATCTAGAGAGATATCCTTTGTTAGATCTCTTACTTTTTTTATCAATTCTTTATTAACTCTTTCATCTATTACAATCATAGTTCCAAAATTTTTATACCCTTCCAAAATTCCAAAACTTTGTACTTCATATTCTTTTGGTACTATCTTTAAATTATCAAAATAAATAGGTTCATTCTCAAGATAAACTTCTGTTTTCATTCTTGCACTTGTATATTGAAAAAGTTTCCCATCTGGAGACCATCCACAAGTAATCCCGTCTGAATAAATAAGAGTGCTATCTTTTTCTAAAAATATCTCTGTTTTTTGCTCATAAACAGCATCCTTATAAAGTATCACACTGTCGTTTATAAATTCAAGTTTACTACTCTCTTCTAACTCTATTTTTGTATATTGCTTTGAAGGAATATCATTTTCACTTTTATAAACTTTATTAGGAGCTTGAGTTGTTAAAATACTATGGCTATCTTTTAATAATTTTATTTGATTTTCATAATATTCTCCCTCAATATAACCTCCACCTAATTGTATCAGATAATAACAAGGAATCTCATCATTTTCTAAATAAATAGCTGGTGAAACTTTTGCAGCTCCTACTGTGTAACTTTTATCTGCGGCTGTTCTTCTTGGAAATTTTTTTAAAATAAGTTCTGTATATCCAGCAAGATTATTTTTTTTTAAATCATCTATTGTGATTTTTTCTTTCATTTATTTTAGCCCCTCTAAAAGACAGTTTGATTTTATCCAATCAATAACTCTAATAACTCCTTCATCTGTCTTTAAATTTGTGAAGATAAAATCTTTTTCTTTTCTAAATACTTTTGTATCTTCTCTCATTACATCAAGATTAGCTCCTACATATGGTGCTAAGTCTATTTTATTTATGATGAACATATCACTTTTTATCATACCTTGTCCAGCTTTTCTAGGAATTTTTTCTCCTTGAGCCACATCAATAATATATATTGAAAAATCTACTAAGTCTGGACTGAAAGTAGCTGCTAAGTTATCTCCACCACTTTCTAAAAATATTATATCAAGATCATCAAATCTATTTTTTAATTCATCTATTGCAGCAAAATTCATAGAGGCATCTTCTCTTATAGCTGTGTGTGGACAACCACCAGTTTCAACACCAATTATTCTATCTTCAGGTAAAACAGAATTTTTTACCATAAACATTGCGTCTTCTTTTGTATAGATATCATTTGTTATAACAGCAATTTTATAATCTTTTGCCATCATTCTTGTCACTCTTTCTATAAGAAGTGTTTTTCCTGAACCAACTGGTCCACCAACACCAATTATTACTGGTTCCATTTTTTCCCCTTTCTAAGACATAAAAAGTCTAAATACTAGCCCTTCGTGATTGATTTGTGAGATTTCCAAACCTGGCACAGTCAAACCAAAATCTTCAAAATCTAATTTTTTAATCTCTTCTACCAATCTCTCAAAGACTTCAAAAAATTCTTTCATAATTATAAGTCCATCTTTTTGTCCAAGTGGAATGGCTCTCACTCCATTTTGAATCAAAGTAGAAATTGTACTGTACATATAATATGCTAAAGCATCTTCCATAGAAATTTCTAAATAATTCATTAAGATAGCTGTGGCAATACTTGGATTTCCAAAAGATTTTTTTTCTTTTATTCTTTTTTCATATTCTTTAAGTAGTGGAATATCATAAAGTTCTAAATAAGTTTTTATCATCCTTTGTCCTACAAGTTTAGCTCCATCTCTACTTTCTTTTGCACTATTTTGTACAGTTATTTTTCTATCCAATTCCCAAATTTTTTCTATATCTTTTTTATCAATATATTCATATGAAAGTCTTATAGCAAATCCATCTGAATATATAAATTGATGTTTTAAATAAGATTTTAACCAAATTCTTAAAGTTTCACTATCTTTTATCTGTCCATCTCTTAGATATGTCTCCATTCCAAAAGAGTGATTAAAAGATCCAACTGGAAAATTTGAATCACAAATCTGCATAACACTTAAAATTTTCATATTAATGGCTGTGGTCAACATGTCTGAATGCCTGCTTTAATTTCATATTTTTTCTTTCAAATTCAACTTTTATTTCTTGTAAAAATTTTTCTACAAGATAATCATATTGAATTATTATTTTTCCCTCTTCAATTTGAACAGGTAGATGTTTATTCCCAAGATTATGAGCCACTTCTCCCATTTCATTAATATCTCTTGGAGTGATTACTAGTACATCATCTTCTTTGACAGAAACAATTATCATATTATGTCCATCATTAAAAAGAATATCTCCATCCTTCATCTCACTTCCTTTTGGAAGAGAGATTCCATATTCATTTCCGTGATCTGTTTTTACTCTCAATACTCTCTTTAAAAGTTCATCACTTTCTAAGTATATTCTCTCTATATGAATATGGTGTTCATCGTGGTGATGGTGCTCACACTCTTCGTGATGATGTTCCATATCCTTTATATTTCCTAAAATTTTATCTAATATCATCTCTTTCTCCTTTTCTCTCAAAGTTTAGAATAAGAAATATTTTTGTGCCATTGGTAATTCTTTTAATGGTTCACAAGTGATAAGCTCTCCATTTACTCTTACATCATAAGTTTGTGGGTCAACTGTTATCTCTGGAGTAATATTATTTAATTTCATATCTTTTTTAGTTAAAGTTCTGTGCCCTCTTACTGGTAAAACTATTTTATTTAATCCAAGCTCCTCTTTTACTCCGTTTTCATAAGCATAAGTTGAAACAAAAGTAATTGATGTACTTGCAGTTGCTTTTCCGTAAGCTCCAAATTGTGCTCTCATCATCATTGGTTCTGGAGTTGGTATTGTAGCGTTAGCATCTCCTACCACTGCTTGAGCAACCATTCCACATTTAACAACCATTTTAGGTTTTACTCCAAAGAAAGCTGGTTCCCAAATTACAAGATCTGCAAATTTTCCTACTTCAATAGATCCAACATATTCAGAAATTCCGTGAGCAAGTGCAGGGTTAATTGTATATTTTGCTATATATCTTTTTGCTCTATTATTATCAGAATACTCTTCGTCTCCCTCTAATATTCCTCTTTGTAATTTCATTTTGTGAGCTGTTTGCCAAGTTCTCATTACAACTTCACCAATTCTTCCCATAGCCAAAGCATCTGAACTCATTATACTTAATGCTCCCATATCTTGAAGAATATCTTCAGCAGCTATTGTTTGCTCTCTGATTCTTGAATCAGCAAATGCTAAATCTTCAGGAACTTTTGGATCTAAATGGTGACAAACCATAAGCATATCCAAATGCTCAGCTATTGTATTTACTGTAAATGGTTTTGTTGGATTAGTTGATGCTGGTAAAACATTATTAAAAGATGCCATTCTTACAATGTCAGGTGCGTGTCCTCCACCAGCTCCTTCTGTATGGAAAGTATGGATAACTCTATCTTTTATTGCATCTATTGTATCTTCTACAAATCCAAATTCATTTAATGTATCTGAGTGAAGAGCTACTTGAACATCATATTTATCTGCACATTTTAAAGCATTATCAATAGCTGATCTTGTTGCTCCCCAGTCTTCGTGAACTTTTAATCCAATAGCTCCAGCCTCTATTTGTTCCTCATTAGGACCTTCTACCGCTCCACTTCCTTTTCCAAAAAATCCGAAGTTTATAGGGAAACCTTCTGCAGATTCTAACATTCTGTGAATATGCCAAGCTCCTGGAGTTGTTGTTACAGCTTTTGTTCCTTCAGCTGGTCCTGTTCCTCCACCTATTAATGTTGTAAGTCCTCCGCTTAAAGCTGTTTCAACTATTTCTGGAGTAATATAGTGTACGTGAGTATCTATTCCACCAGCTGTAACTATTGTCCCTTCTCCAGCAATAACCTCTGTACTAGCTGAAACTATAAAATCTACATTATCCATCATATCAGGATTTCCACCCTTACCAATGAATTTTATTTTTCCATCTTTTATACCTATATCAGCCTTATAAATTCCTGTATAATCAAGGATAACAGCATTTGTAATTATTGTATCCACTACCTTATCATTATCTCTTTTTTCAACTGGATTAAGTCCCATTCCAGCTCTTAAAGATTTTCCACCACCAAATTTACATTCATCTCCGTATGTAGTAAAATCTTTTTCTATTCTTATAAATAATTCTGTATCTGCAAGTCTTATACTATCTCCAGTAGTCGGACCATACATAGAAGCATACTGTTTTCTTCCTATTTCAAAACTCATTTTTCCTCCTAATCTAAAGCCCCATTTATTTTGTCATTTAGTCCATAAACTTTTCTATTTCCACCGATGTCAATAAGTTTTACCTCTTTTTCATCTCCTGGTTCAAATCTCACTGCTGTTCCTGCAGCTATATCCAATCTTTTTCCATATGCTTTTGCTCTATCAAATTCAAGGATAGAGTTTACTTCATAAAAATGGAAATGAGATCCTATTTGGATAGCTCTGTCTCCTCTATTTATAACTCTTAAAGTTATTGCTTCTTTTGAAGCATTACATACTATTTTATCTTTTTTTAATATATATTCTCCTGGTCTCATTCTTCCTCCTATTCGATCGGATCTTTTACACTAACTAATTTTGTTCCGTCTGGGAAAGTAGCTTCAACTTGAACTGTTTCTATCATTTCAGCTACTCCATCCATTACATCTTCTCTTGTAAGGATAGTTCTTCCGAAACTCATAAGTTCCTCTACACTTTTACCTTCTCTAGCACCTTCCATTAATTCATCTGTTATAAGTGCAATTGCTTCTGGATAATTTAATTTTAGTCCTTTATTTTTTCTTCTTCTAGCAACTTCTGCCGCTACTACTATTAGAAGTTTTTCTTTTTCTCTAAGAGTTAATTTCACTGTATTTACCTCCAATTATTAAGTTTTTTCATCAAATATTATATTATAATTTTTGTTTATTGTATAGATTATTTTTATAAGACTTTTATGTTTTTTATTAGATTATTTTTTCAATTTTTTTACATTTTTTATTATTAATTTGTTAAAAAAATAGAAAAGTGCTAAAATATATTTAATAATTTTTAGGAGGATTTTAATTATGACTTTAGAAGAAATAATAGAATTTAATGCTATGCCAATAACCGAAGAGCAACTTGAAGATTTAAAAAATTCTGATTTAGTTGAGGATGTACAAGATAATGGAGATGCTCCTATGTATCCAAATCTCACTTGGTATATTCTTACTTTGGTAAATGGTAAAGAAATAAATGTTTTTGTATAATTTTAACTTTTAAAATTACTTTGTAAAAAACACGATTTTTATCGTGCTTTTTTATTTATTTGATTATGCTTTTATTATAAATTTACTTTTTTTTAAACTTGTGTTAAAATATATCTACAAATTTTTTAAACTTGGAGCTGATATTCTATGAAAGAAAATAATTTTTTTCCAATCTTTGTAGATTTTTCTGGAAAAGAAATTCTTGTAATTGGTGGTGGTAAAATAGCGTATAGAAAAATTGTAACTCTTTTAAAAGCAAATGCAAATATAACTATCATTACTAAACAAATTAAAGAAAAAGAAATAACTAAACTTTTATTTAATGAAAAAAGAGTTCAATTAATAATGAAAGAAATTTCTCCTTCTTCTTTCGAAGAGATTTTAACTGACAGATTTTTTCTAACAGTTGCTGCTACTGATAATAAAGATCTTAATTCTCACATTGTAAAATTTTGTAATAAAAAAAATATGTTGGTTAATAATATTACTTCAACCGATGATATGAATACTAGATTTTGCAGCGTCATTGAGTCTGAAAAATATTCTATTGGAATTTCAGCTAAAGGAGATCCAAAACTTTCTATGTTATTGAAAGAAAAAATCTGTAATTTTTTAAAAATTGAAAGGTGATACTGATGAATTTAAATTTGGCTAAAGATAATCTTTTTAAAATTATCTTTAAGTATGGAGCTCCCTCTATTGTCACAATGTGGATATATGCATTGTACACTATTGTAGATGGATTTTTTATAGGTAAATTTGTTGGAGCAAATGAACTTGCTGCTGTTAATATTGTTATGCCTTATGTAAATCTCTCTTTTGCTCTAGGAATTATGTTGGCTGTTGGAAGTGGAACTATTATTTCTATAAGCTTAGGAGAAAAAAATATAGAAAAAGCTCATAGGATTTATAGTCTTTCTTTAGAACTTTTTGCTATATTGGGTGTAACATTAAGTCTTCTGGGAATATTTTTTCCTAAAAAGATTGTAACCATACTTGGAGCTAATGATGTTATTCTTTCTTCTGCTTCAACTTATCTTTTTTCTCTATCCTTTTTTACACTTTTTTATCTTCTCTCTTATGGATTAGAAGTTTTTGTAAGAATTGATGGAAATACTACTTATACTTTAGTTTGTATCTTAATTGGAGCTTTTTCCAATATTGTTTTAGACTATATTTTTATCTATAAATTAAAATGGGGAATAAGAGGAGCTGGGCTTGCCACTGGTATTTCTGAACTTAGTGTCGCTTGCTCTCTTGGGCACTATCTTTTTTTTAGATCCACAAAACTTAAATTTAGTCTTGTAAAAATAAAAATTTCTGAAACTTTAAGAATTCTTTATAACGGTTCTTCTGAATTTTTAACTGAAATAGCCACTGGTATTGTTATTATGGCTTTCAATTTAAATATTATGAGTATTGTTGGAGAAAAAGGGGTTTCTGCTTTTGGAATTATAAGCTATATCTCTACTTTAGTTACTATGACAATGATCGGTTTTTGTCAAGGATTACAACCTGTAATAAGTTATAATTTTGGAGCTAAAAATTTTAAAAGAATTATTAAAATAATAAAAATAAGTTCTATCACTGTAACTTTACTCGGACTTTTCTTCTATATTATTTGTAATATTTTTACTAAAGAGATAATCTCTATTTTTATAAAGGATGATAAGGAATTATTTGAAATAACTAAAAATGCTGTAAACCTTTATAGTTTCACTTATATTTTAATGGGAATTAATATTGTTATAAGTGCATTTTTTACTGCTATAGAAAATGCTTTTGCCTCTGCTGTTTTAAGTGTTCTTAGAGGAATGATATTTATAAATATTTTATTATTTATTTTACCAAAAGTTTTTGACTTAAATGGTGTGTGGATAAGTTCCCCTATAAATGAAATTTTTTCTCTTATAATTTCTTGTTTAGTCTTTTATATTTTTGGATTAAAAAAAATTCTTAATAAGTCTTGACACAAAAATTAACCTGTTGTATAATTAGGGCGTCAAAGATAAAAAATTAATAATAAATTGTAAAACTTCAGGGCAGGGTGAAATTCCCGATCGGAGGTAAAGTCCTCAAGTGCTTAGGCATTGACTTGGTTAGATTCCAAGACCGACAGTTAAAGTCTGGATGGAAGAAGGTTGCAAAGTAGTTTTTAAATTATATTTTATTTTGGTTTATGATTTTTTATTCATAGACTTGTATTTAAGATATATAGTTGATTATAATATACTTTGTTATAAATGCCCGAAAGTTATTTCGGGCTTTTCTTTTTTCCCTGTAAGTTACAAAATAACAGGAGGAAATAATGAGAGTTTTAGAAGGAAATTTTGACGGAAAAGGATTAAAAGTAGGAATAGTAGCAGGAAGATTTAACGAGTTTATCACTTCAAAATTAATTGGTGGAGCTGAGGATGCATTAAGAAGACACGGAGTTAATGAAGATGATATCACTTTAGCTTGGGTACCAGGTGCTTTTGAAATACCTGTTGTTGTACAAAAAATGGCTGAATCTGGAAAATATGACGCTGTTATCGCTTTAGGTGCTGTAATAAAAGGAGCTACTCCTCACTTTGATTATGTTTGTGCTGAAGTTTCTAAAGGTTGTGCAACTATATCTTTAAAAACAAATATCCCTGTAATGTTTGGAGTACTTACAACAAATAGTATAGAAGAAGCTATAGAAAGAGCTGGAACAAAAGCTGGAAATAAAGGATTTGATGTGGCTAACGGAGCTATTGAAATGTGTAATCTTTTAAAGGGGATGTAATCTAAATGGATGAAAAATATATGGAATTAGCTTTGGAACTCGCTTTAAAAGGAAAGGGGAAAGTTAATCCAAACCCTTTAGTTGGAGCCATTGTTGTAAAAGATGGAAAAATTATTGGAAAAGGTTATCATAAATTTTTTGGTGGCCCTCACGCAGAGGTTTATGCTCTTGATGAAGCCTCTTTTGATGCAGAAGGAGCTACTCTCTATGTTACTTTAGAGCCTTGCTCACATTTTGGAAAAACTCCACCTTGTGTGGAAAAAATAAAAAAAATGAAAATAAAAAAATGTGTTATTGCTACTCTTGATCCAAATCCTTTAGTTGCTGGTCGTGGAAAAAAAATTCTTGAAGAAGCTGGCATTGAAGTAGTTGTAGGAGTTTGTGAAAAGAAAGCTCTAGAAATTAATAAAGTTTTCTTTAAATATATACAAACTAAAAAACCTTACCTATTTTTAAAATGTGCTATTACTTTAGATGGTAAAATTGCTACTTCTTTTAAAGATTCAAAATGGATTACAAATGAAAAATCAAGAAAAAAAGTTCAACATCTAAGAAATGAATTTACTGGTATAATGATAGGGATTAATACTCTTCTTAATGACAATCCTAGACTTACTGCTAGAATTGAAAACGGGAGAGATCCATATAGAATTGTTATAGATCCTAATCTTAAAACACCTTTGGATTCTAATTTTGTCAATATGAATGATAAAAAAAGTATAATAGTAACTTCAAAAGAAAATAGTTTGGAAGATAGTGATAACTATGAAAAATATTTAAATCTTTGTGAAAAAAATATAAAATTTATATTTCTTAGTGGAAAAGACTTTTCAATTGACGAAATTCTTGATAAAATAGGGGAGCTTAAAATAGATTCTGTTTTATTAGAGGGTGGGTCTTATCTAATATCTAGAGCTTTCAAAGAGGATAGAATTGATGGAGGAGAAATATTTATCGCTCCTAAAATTCTCGGAGGTGGACTTCCATTTATAGATGGATTTAATTTTAAAGAAATAAAAGATTGTTTTCATTTAGAAAATATTAGATATAATATAATTGATGATAATATTTCTATTGAGTTTTTTAAAAATGTAAAAAATAATCTTAAGGTAGGTGATTAATATTTTTACTGGTTTAGTTGAAGAGATGGGAAGAGTTCTATCTATAACTAGTGGAGATAAATCAGTTCAATTAAAAATACAATGTTCAAAAGTTTTAGAAAAGGCAAAACTTGGAGATAGTATAGCTACTAATGGCACTTGCTTAACTGCTATCGAAATAGGAAAAGATTATTTTGTAGCTGATTGTATGCACGAAACTATAAAAAGAACTAACTTAAAAAGATTAAAATCTGGTGATATTGTCAATCTTGAAAAATCTATCTCTCTTTCTACCCCTTTAGGTGGACATCTTGTTACTGGTGATGTAGACTGTGAAGGTAATATTATTTCTATTGAAAGAGATGGAATAGCTAAAGTATATGTGATAGAGATAGAAAATAGATTTATGAAATATATAGTTGAAAAGGGAAGAGTTAGTATTGATGGAGCCAGCCTTTCAATTGTTGGATTTGAAAATAATACTTTTTCTGTTTCACTAATTCCTCACACTCAAGAAATGATTACTTTAGGCAAGAAAAAAGTTGGGGACTTTGTAAATATTGAAACTGATTTAGTTGGAAAATATATAGAAAGACTTCTAAATTTTAAAGAAGAAAAAAAAGATAAATCTAAAATAGATATGA
>NZ_JARHZE010000067.1 GCF_029258315.1 Fusobacterium sp.
TTTCCACCTCGAAAATTTTTATAGAAACATTATACAAATATTTTTTTATAAAATCTATATATTAATAAGAAATTTTTTCTATATTTTTTTATTTAATAAAGTGTAGGGAAGATTCTTCCCCACAAAACTTTTTATTTTTTTATTAGAACACTTGATAAAAAAATTATCTACTCCTTTTTTATAACTTTATTATTTTAAATATAATAAAATATGGGGAAGATTGTTCCCTACTAAAACTTTACTTTTTCTTAAACATTTTTTATTTTTTATCTTTTATTTTTTTCACTTTTAAATTTATTTTCTTTTAATTCCTTTTATTTTATAGTATTAAAATATGGGGAAAAATCTTCCCCATACCTAAAAATCTATTTTATTACTAACTCAACTGGACAGTGATCTGATCCTAAAATTTCAGTATGAATTTTTGCTGACTCAAGTCTTGGTTTTAAACTTTCTGAAACTACAAAGTAATCTATTCTCCACCCTGCATTTTTCTCTCTAGCCTTAAATCTATATGACCACCACGAATAAATATCAGTCATATCTGGGTAGAAATAACGGAAAGTATCAACAAATCCATCATTTACAAGGTTATCAAACTTAGCTCTTTCCTCATCTGTAAACCCTGCATTTTTTCTATTTGTTTTTGGATTTTTTAAGTCTATCTCCTTATGGGCAACATTTAAATCTCCACAGAAAATAACTGGTTTTTTCTCCTCTAATTTTTTCAAATATTTTTTGAAATCATCTTCCCAAGTCATTCTGTAATCAAGTCTTGCTAACTCAGTTTGAGAGTTTGGAGTATATACAGTTATAAAATAGAAATCTTCAAACTCTAAAGTTATAACTCTTCCTTCTTTGTCGTGCTCCTCTATCCCTAAACCATAGCTCACTGATATTGGTTCTTTTTTAGTAAAGATAGCTGTTCCAGAATATCCTTTTTTCTCAGCATAGTTCCAATATTGGTGATACCCCTCTAAATCTAACTCTATCTGTCCAGCCTGTAATTTTGTCTCTTGTAAACAAAATATATCGGCGTCCACTTCCTTAAAAAAATCTAAAAATCCCTTTGTTACACAGGCTCTTATACCATTTACATTCCACGAAATAAATTTCATAAATCTCCTTTTCTAATAAACTAATCTAATTTTAAAAATAAATTTAAAAATTTGGCAACTCCACTTTCCTCATTACTTCTTGCCACATATCTCACTTGATCTTTCACTATATCCTTAGCATTTTCCATAGCCACCGAATATACAACCTCTTTTAGCATAGACAAGTCATTTTCATTATCACCTAAGGCCACAATCTCATCTAAACCAATTCCCATATCTCTAGCAACTATTTTTAATCCGTTCCCCTTATTAGCCTCTTTGCTAACAATATCCATTATTCTAGCCCCTGACTCAAAAACATTTACCTTGTCAGAGTATTTTTCCTCAACATACTCTCTTAAAATTTTAAATTTTTCTGGACTATTATAGAAAACTAATTTTTGGTAGTAATCTTTCTCTATATTTTTCTTTTCTTTATCAAAAATAAAATTAATTCCACTGTCCTCTTTTTTTATAATGCTCTCATACTCTAAATCCAATTTAGAATAATAAACTTTATTATTTCCAGTGGCACTAAAATCTAAGTCAATCTCCTGACATTTTTTTAAAATATCAAAAGATATTTCTGGATCAATAGATGCCTCATATAAAGCTCTGTTATTTTTATAAACCTCTGCCCCATTTAGACAGATAAAATAATTAATCCCCGGTATATTTTGAACCAACTCTTTTATACTTACATAACTTCTTCCAGATGCTACTATAAATTCAACACCTTTCTCCATTGTCTTTATAGCTGACTCTCTATTTTCCTCTGTTATTCTTTTATCTTGAGTAAGAAAAGTTCCATCCATATCAGTTGCCACTGCTTTTATTGGTAGATCGTCCTCAACAACACCTAAATCAATATATTTTTGAAGATAATCTTTTATATACCCATTATAAACCTCTGGCATATATTCTATTACAGGTCTCATTCTTGATAAAATTCTACTTTTCTTAGGGCTGAATTTTCTCCAAGTGTGAGCATCACTTGTAACATTTTGAATAAATCCTTGGAATCTATCACAAGCATTTGCAAACTTAGATTCATCAGTTTCCATATCTTCAAACTCATTCCAAAGAGTTATGTACTCCTCTTTTTGATCCTCTGGTAAAATTCCAAAAGTTTTATTTGCACTTTCTACTTCTTTTCTGTACTTTTCTTCTGCCGAATAATCTCCATAAGCTGGAGTGTCCCCAGCTAAAATCTCAACTACATCATGAATTAAGATCATCTTTATAACTCTTTCCATATCAACTTCTTTTTTATAATATTCTCTTAAAATAAAAGCTGAAGTAGCCATATGCCAAGAGTGTTCTGTATCATTCTCTCTTCTTGTTCCCTCTAAAACTAAACTTTGACGAAGTATCCCTTTTAATTTATCTATTTCTAATATGAAGTCTATCTGTTGTTTTAATCTGTCCATTTTTTCCTCCTTGAAATATATATGATTATATCACAATTCCCCCTAAATGTAAAAATATCATTC